>NZ_JACNDE010000026.1:0-98633 GCF_017351415.1 Pseudomonas sp. FW305-25
TGCCGCTATCGCGAGCAAGCTCGCTCCTACAGAAAGAAGACGGTTGAAATCAGCAAGAAACCCGACAACGGAGGTCGTCCATGGCCCGTGTTTCCCTTCTCAGCTTGCCGTTGGCCGCGCCCGCCGATAAGCCGCTGTCCTGGCCGCGCATCCACCGGCGGCTGTTGCCCTGGCTGCTGCCCCTGGGCCTGTTTGCCCTGTGGTGGCTGGCCAGCCGTAATGCCTGGATGAGCGAGCAGATCCTGCCGGCACCGGCATTGGTCTGGAGCAGCGCGCTCGAGCTGGCCGGCGGCGAGCTGTGGAGCCATCTGGCAATCAGCCTGCAACGGCTGGCCTGGGGCCTGCTGGCGGGCATCGGCGCCGGTGCCCTGCTCGGCGCGGCGCTGGGTTCCAGCCGGCGCCTGGAACGCCTGGTGTTCCCCACCTTCGCCGCCCTGTCCCAGGTTCCGACCCTGGCCTGGATTCCGCTGTTCATGGTGTTTTTCGGCATCGGCGAACTGCTCAAGCTGGTGGTGCTGGTCAAGGCCATCGTGGTGCCGGTGACCCTGCATACCCTGGTCGGCGTGCGCGACGCCCAGCCCAGATTGCGCGAAGCCGCCGCCGTGCTGCGCCTGCCGCCGCACCTGCTGATCCGCCGGCTGGTGCTGCCCGCCGCCCTGCCCGCCTTCATGGCCGGCGTGCGCCTGGCCCTGGCCGCCGGCTGGACCTCGCTGCTGGCGGTGGAGCTGCTGGCCTCCAGCGAAGGCATCGGCTACCTGATGGTCTGGGCGCGCCAGCTGTTCATGCTGGATATCGTCTTCGTCTGCATCGGGGTGATCGGGGTGATGGGCGTGGCCATGGACCGCGGCATCGGCCTGCTGGACAAGGCCCTGGTGCACTGGCCGCACCCGGCCATCGCGCAGATCCGCCGCGGCCCGCGCTACCAGGGCTGGCAACGCCTGCAGCCGTGGCTGCTACCGCTGTTCCTGCTGGCGCTGTGGCAAGTGGCGAACCAGCTGGAATGGGTCGACGCCAATATCCTGGTGAGCCCGCTGGCGGTACTGCAAACCACCTGGAACGGCCTGCTCGACGGCAGCCTGTCGGGCGGCCTGGGCCTGAGCCTGCGGCGCACCCTTGGTGGCCTGCTGCTGGGCGGCGGCCTGGGGTTTGCCCTGGGCCTGCTGCTGGGCCTGTCGCCTCTGAGCGAACGTCTTCTGGGGCCGACCCTGGCGGCGCTGCGGCAGATCGCCATTTTCGCCTGGGTGCCGCTGCTTACCGCCTGGTTCGGCCTCGGCGAGCTGGCGAAATGGGTATTTGTCGCGCTGGCCGCGTTCTTCCCGCTGTTTATCGCCACCCAGCGCAGCGTCGCCAACCTGTCGCCGCAACTGACCGAGGCGGCGCAAGTGCTGCGCCTGAACCTCTGGCAACGCCTGCGCCGCCTGGTGCTGCCGGGCGCCGCGCCGGGGATCTTCGCCGGCCTGCGCCTGAGCCTGATCTACGCCTGGCTGGGGACCATCGGCGCGGAATATTTCATGCCGTCCAACGGCGGCATCGGCAGCCAGATGATCGGCGCCCAGCAGCTGCTGCGCATGGACCTGATCATGGCCGGCATGCTCCTGGTGGGGCTCACCGGCGCCCTGCTCAACCTTATTGGCCAACAGCTCGAAACCCGCGCCACACGCTGGAGACACGCATGAACGCACCCGCACCTTCCCCCATCGTCAGCTTCAGCCATGTGGGCAAGACCTTCGAGGTCGCCGGCGGCGAGCTGGAGGCGATCCGCGAATTCAACCTGGAGATCGCCGAGGGCGAATTCGTCGCCATCGTCGGCGCAAGCGGCTGCGGCAAGTCCACCCTGCTGCGCCTGCTGATCGGCCTGGACACGCAGTTTCGCGGCGAGATCCGCGTCGACGGCAAGGCCGTCAGCGGCATCGGCGGCGAACGCGGCATCGTGTTCCAGGAACATCGCCTGTTCCCCTGGCTGACGGTCGCGGAAAACATCGGCCTGGGCCTGGTCAACGAAGCCCTGAGCGCCACAGAACGGCAAACCCGCATCGCCGACTTCATCGAACTGGTGGGCCTCACCGATTTCACCCGCGCCTACCCGCACCAGCTGTCCGGCGGCATGGCGCAACGAGTAGCCATCGCCCGCGGCCTGGTGGCCAGCCCGCGCATCCTGCTGCTGGACGAACCCTTCGGCGCCCTCGACGCGCTGACCCGCCAGCAGATGCAGGACGAGCTGCTGGCGATCCGCGAGCGGGCCAGGATCACCACGGTGCTGGTCACCCATGACGTCGAGGAAGCGATCTTCCTCGCCGACCGCGTGGTGGTGATGGAACCACGCCCGGGCCGGATCAAGCGGGTGGTGGACATCGCCCTGCCCCATCCGCGCCAGCGCAGCAGTTTCGACTTCCACCAGCTGCGCGAAGAACTGCTCCACGAACTGACCCGTGACTATCACTACCAGGTGCCTTTGCCCGCCCAGATCCGTGACCTGCCACTGGCCTTTATTGCTTGCTGACAAGGAGTGAACAGATGCCGCAACGTCCCAACTTTTTGGTGATCCTGGCCGACGACCTGGGCTTTTCCGATCTCGGTGCCTTCGGCGGCGAAATCGCCACGCCGAACCTCGATGCCCTGGCCGAAGGCGGCCTGCGCCTGACCGACTTCCACACCGCGCCGACCTGCTCGCCGACCCGATCCATGCTGCTCACCGGCACCGACCACCATATCGCCGGCATCGGCACCATGGCCGAGGCCCTGACCCCGGAACTGATCGGCAAGCCGGGCTACGAGGGCCACCTCAACGACCGCGTGGTGGCCCTGCCCGAGCTGCTGCGCGACGCCGGCTACCAGACCCTGATGAGCGGCAAATGGCACCTGGGGCTGACCGCCGAACTGGCGCCCCATGCCCGGGGTTTCGAGCGTTCGTTCTCGCTGCTGCCCGGCGCCGCCAACCACTACGGTTTCGAGCCGACCTACGACGAACACACCCCAGGGCTGCTCAAATCCACCTCGGCGCTGTACATCGAGGACGACCGCTTCATCGAGCAATTGCCCAAGGATTTCTATTCCTCCGACGCCTTCGGCGACAAGCTGCTGCAGTACCTCAAGGAGCGCGACCAGACCCGGCCGTTCTTCGCCTACCTACCGTTTTCCGCGCCGCACTGGCCGTTGCAGGCGCCCGAGGAGGTGGTCGCCAAGTACCGTGGCCGCTATGACGCCGGCCCCGAGGTGCTGCGCCTGGAGCGTCTGGAAAAGCTCAAGCAACTGGGGCTGATCGAGGCCGATGTGGAGCCGCACCCGCTGCTGGGCCTGAGCGCCGAATGGGCGGCCTTGAGCGAGCAGCAGCGGCAGGTTTCCGCGCGGGCCATGGAGGTCTACGCAGCGATGGTCGAGCGCATGGACTGGAACATCGGCCGGGTGGTGGACTACCTGCGCCAGCAGGGCCAACTGGACAACACCTTTATCCTGTTCATGTCCGACAACGGTGCCGAAGGCGCGCTGCTGGAAGCCTTCCCCAAGTTCGGCCCGCAGCTGTTGACCTACCTCAACCAGCACTACGACAACAGCCTGGACAACATCGGCCGCGCCAACTCCTACGTCTGGTACGGCCCGGCCTGGGCCCAGGTCGCCACCGCGCCGTCACGCCTGTTCAAGGCCTTCACCACCGAAGGCGGGATCCGCGTGCCGGCGCTGGTGCATTACCCGCAGCTGGCGCTCAAGGGCCGGATCAGCCATGGCTTCGGTACGGTGATGGACATCACCCCGACCATTCTCGACCTGGCCGGCGTGCGTCATCCCGGCAAACGCTGGCGCGGCAAGGAGGTGGCGCCATTGCGCGGCAAGTCGTGGCTGGGTTTCCTGTCCGGCGAGACCGCGCAGGTGCATGACGAACACACGGTCACCGGCTGGGAACTGTTCGGCCGCCGGGCGATTCGCCAGGGCCAGTGGAAAGCGGTGTACATCCCCGGCCCGGTGGGCCCGGCGACCTGGCAGCTGTACGACCTGAGCCAGGACCCGGGGGAGATCCACGACCTGGCCCAGAGCGAGCCGGACAAGCTCGACGCGCTGATCGGCCACTGGCAGCAGTACGTGGACGAAACCGGAGTGATCCTCAGCGCCTCGCCGTTCCAGCCGGATTGACCCCGTAGCCGCTGCCGCAGGCTGCGATGGTCCGGGCCACGCTGGTCGCAGGACCTCTGGCGATTTCAAGATCGCCACGGCCGTGCCGGCCGATCGCAGCCTGCGGCAGCGGCTACAGGTTTTGATTCGCGCGATCTCTCCCTCCTTATCCTGCATCCTGCCGTCCTTGCTTGGGCACCCATTGCCACGCCTACATTTATGCATAAATGCATATTAATGCTTGTATGCATAGCTGTGTTTTTATACAGTGCGCCGCCTGAGAGAATACTTCTCAATACGCCACACGCGTTGCGACTTGCCCCCTCAGGATCATTCAATCTAGGAACAGGACTTCATGGCAGAAAAAAACATTCTGGTTAACCGCGGCATTCAACCCGGCACCAGTATCGGCAGCAGCCCTTCGCACTTTGGCAACGGCTGGAACACCCGCAGCTACAACACCGACATGACCTCGGGCGCCGGCGCCGGGCTCTCCAGCACGGTCTCCGTGAATGGCGCCCCCACCAGCGGCGGTCACGCCATAGCGCAGGTCCCGTTCTACCTGATGCAAAGCGCGCTGGAAGAATCGCTGGCCGAAGGCAACGGCTGGCTCCCGTATGACGCCTATCCCGACCTGGGCATGGACTTCTGGGGCACGATCCCGATTCAGATCTACGAAACGCGTCGCGACCTGGCCGACAAATTCGACCGCGAACGCAATCAGCAGATCGCCGCCGTCAAGGCCGAACTCAACGGCGCCGGGGTGTCGCACGCCAGCGTCGACGCCATCAACCGCTCCCTCGAGTTCGTGCAGAAAAAGCTGGCCGAGTGGGAAGACAAACTGGCGGCCAGCGTTGTCAGACTGATGCAGAACCCGGCCAAGGATTACCTTGAGCGCACCATCGACAACATCCTCGCCGACCTGAGAAAGATCGGCGAGTACGACGCCCCGGCGGCGATCGATCAGGAACTGGCCGGCTTCAAGAACGCCTGCGAAACCGCCAACAACCTGGCCATCCGCGATTCGCTGGCCCAGGAAAACGCCAACCTGGTGGACAGCCGCAGCGCGCTGAACGCCATTGCCCAAGCCAAGCTGATGGCGAGCATGACCGCTATAGAACAGGGCAAGGCACTGGCCCAACAGCCGTTGTTCGACACCGATTACCTGCGCGACAAGGAAGGTGGCCTGCAGACGACCGGCTACATCCCGATGGAACAGGGCGTGCCAGTGGGCGAGTCCGGCGTGACACTGGGAGTCGGGGTGGACCTGGGCGGCAAGACCGCCGCCTCGCTGCTCAACGACGGCGTGCCGCAGAGCCTGGTGTCGATCCTCGGCGAATACACCGGGCTGCGCGGCCAGCAAGCCCTGAACAAGCTGCAGCAAAAACCGCTGGTCATTAGCGAGGCCCAGGCCAAGGAGCTGACCGGCATCTACTTCGAGATCATCTCGTCGGCCGTGGAACGACGCGTCAACAATGCCGCCGGTGCCGGGAAATTCCGCAGCATTCCCTACCAGACCCGTACCGCGATCATCGATCTGTCGTACCAGTACAGCGACAACCTCGCGGCAAGGACGCCGAAAACCTGGGGGATGATCATCGGCGGCGACTGGAAAGGCCTGGTACAGGAGTTGAACAACTTCGGCGACGCCTACCCGACCCGCAGGAAAGCCGAAGCCAAGCTGATTCAAAGTGATATCGACATGGGCCTGCTCAAGTAAAACAACGCCCGCGCCAGGCTCAAGCCATGGCGCGGGCCTCAGCCTCGGGTGATGCCGCAGGCCGGGGTTTTCGGCAGTTCCTTGACCACGACGTAATGCCCGGCCCGGTTTGTCTCGACCAGCAACGGCGAAGCGAACAGGTAGCTGCCGCGCAGGTTATGGTCGACAAAACAGATCGTGATCGCCTTATCTCCCCGCTCCATCACCCTTACGCTATAGATCCAGCTCCGGTCTGCGTCCACAGCGCTGTAAGCACCCTCTCTTTTCGTATCCTTCTCATAAACCCGATAGGGCGTCTGACCTAACGTGGTCCCATCCGGGTAGTGCGCCGGCCGCAAAGAGTTGCGAAAGGTATTCACCTCGAGATTCTTCAAGATGTTCAACGCCAGCGCCCCGTCGTTGTCGCCTGCTGTCGAGTCGGCCAGTGACACGCCGCCGACACCCATCAAGGCTCCGGCGATCAGAAGCCTTACCGCACTTTTCATACCCTCTCCCTGTCGATAGCCATCCGCTGCCACCGGGCTCTTCCCGGCACCGCGCTACCTTGGCTTAACGTTATCAATCCTTGGATATTTAACCAGAGAGAGGGAACGCTCGCTCAGGCCCGGGCCGTCCGCACCTCTTCCCTCGCCACCTGTTCCTTGCGGATAAAGCGGTTGGCCCGGCCAAAGGTGCCAAAATCGTTGAAGCGCACGCCCATCTCGGCCATCACCTTGTGCGCCACCGGCGCGGTCAGCTGGCGGATGTAGAAGGGTTCCTTGACCACGAAATGGTGGATGCCGTGGGTGCTGCCGAAATTGCAGCAGAATGCCTGCAATGGCCACAGCCACCAGGGGTTGAGCACCTGGGTCTGCTGGATCACGTTGCCCGCTTCGATGTCGCCGTAGTAATGCATGTTCGAGCTGACGAAGTGCAGGCAGAAGGTGCGCAGCACATTGGGGCCGACGATCACCACCACGGCGATATCGAGCACCTGCATCACCGCCAGAGTGCTGGCCGACCAGTCGATCGGCGCGCCCAGCAGCGCGGCGACGCCATTGGCGGCGTGGAAGCCGAGGAACACATACCAGGCCCCCCAATGTAGCAACGCCAGCGGTGCGTACACCTTCAGGGTGCGCTTGAGGATGTTGCGCTTGTGCGCCCAGGTCCTGGCGCGCAGGGTGCGGATCAATGACGACATGACATTGTCGCCAACCATCAGCAGGCGGGCGATACCCCAGGGCTCGCCGTTGGTGATGGCGCGCTCTTCCATGTCGGCCTCGGTGCCGGACACCTTGTGGTGATTGAGGTGCAGATGGCGGCGGATCCACGGGTTGATGGTGCTCGGCCGCGCCAGCCAGACCAGCGCCAGCATCAGGTTGTGGGGGACGCGCTGCTTGCGGAAATACATGCTGTGGATCAGGTCGTGTTCCAGCTCGTGGGTCAAGGAGGCAAAAAACGCGTTGAGCAGCAGGCAGGCCCACCAGGCCAGGTACCCGCCGATATAGAGCGCCGCCGTGCCGATCATCCCGGCCAGGGCCAAGGCCAGGATGCCTGCGCCCAGCGCGTCCTGATGCTTGAGCAGCGGGTAGCGCTCGCGCAACTCGACGCCCCTGGCCAGCACCACCTCGCGAATACGCGCCGATCGTTGCTGTGCATTCAGCCGGTCGGGACTTGCAGAAGTACCGTACATGCTTCCATCCTCTGGTTATTGATGTTCGCATCCTGCCCTGCGCCCACGCGCCGGGCGCTAGCCGCGGACGCCAACCTGTTGACCGGACGCGCCAACCGCCATGACCGAACCCACTTCCCTCGCCAGCTGGACCCGCGCCCTGCGCAAGCAGCTCGATGCCCTGGGCCTCGACAGCACCGCCTTGTGCCACCAGGCCGGCCTCGACCCACAGCTGATGGACGACCCCAATGCCCGTTACCCGCTGTCGGCCACCACCCGCCTGTGGCAGCTGGCGGTGCAGGCCAGCGGCGACCCGGCCATCGGCCTGCGGGTCTCGCGCTTCGTCAGCCCGACCACCTTCCATGCCCTGGGTTATGCGCTGGTGGCCAGCGGCAGCCTGCGGGAAGTGTTCGAGCGCATCGTGCGTTATCACCAGGTGGTCAGCGATGCCCTGGAGCTGGAGCTGACCCGCACCGAGGACCGCTATCGCTTTCGTCTGAAGGTGCCCAAGGGCAATCCGGAGCCGGCGGTCGAGGCCATCGACGCCTTTGTCGCGATCTACGTGCGCACCTGCCGCAACCGCCTGGGCCGCGACTACGCGCCGCTGGCGGTGTACCTGCGACGCCCCGAGCCGGCGGACCCCAGGCAATGGCACACAGTGTTTCGCGCGCCGGTGTTTTTCGGCGCCGACGAGGATCGCCTGGAGTTCGGCCTGCACGATTTCGACAGCCACCTGGACGACGCCAACCCGGAGCTGGCCGAACACAACGAGGCGGTGCTCAAGCGCACCCTGATGCAACTGCAACCTTTGACCTGGGAGCGCAAGGTGCGCGGGGTGATCGAGGCCCAGCTGCCGGAAGGCGAACCTTCGGCCGAACGTGTGGCCCAGGCCCTGCACCTGAGCCTGCGCAGCCTGCAACGCCACCTGGCGGACGAGGGTTGTCGCTTCGACACCCTGCTCAACGAATGCCGGGAGAACCTCGCCCTGCTGCACCTGCGCGACCCGCAGTGCTCCCTGAGCGAGATCAGCTACCTGCTGGGGTTCGCCGACGCCAGCAGCTTCAGCCGCGCGTTCAAGCGCTGGACCGGGATGACCCCGGGGCAGTTTCGCGATGGGTTGCGTTAGCCGTGGATTGGCGGTGTCGGTACGGGCCTTATCGCGATCTGCAGGTCAAACTCCGGCCAATACCCGCAACCGCGCTTCGTCGAGGATCTCGATCTCGCCGTAACCCAGCTTGAGAATGCCTTGCCCCTGCAAGTCCTTGAGGATCTGGTTGGTGGTCTGGCGCGACAGCGACAGCAGCAGCGCCAGTTGCTCCTGCGGCAGGTGCAGGACCCGGCGCGGGGTGTCGGTTTCGCCGTAGCCGCGGGCGATCATCAACAGCCGGTTGGCCACCCGCGCCGGGGCCGGCATCAGGCTCAGCTGTTCGAGGTTGATAAAGGTCAGGCGCAGCTTGTGGCTCATCAGCAGCGCCAGCTGCCGCCAGTATTGCGGGTGTTCGTCCAGCAGTTCGAGCAACGCCGCCTGGGGCACATTGAGCAGGCTGCACGGGCCCACGGCATAGGCGTCATGGGTGCGCGGCTGGCCGTCGAACAGGCTGATCTCGCCGAACCAGTGCGGCGCCTCCACCAGGCTCAGCAGCGCCTCCTTGCCCTCCTCGCTGACCGCGCCGATGCGCACCGTGCCTTCCAGTACCGCGTACAGGCCGCAGGGCGGATCGCCGCGCTGGAACAGCCGTTGGCCCGGCGCCAGCGAGCGCAAACGGGCATTGGCCAGCAGACTATTCTGTAATTGAACGGGCAAGCGGCTGAACCACTGGCCACTCATCAGGCGCTCACGCCAGACCTGCATCTTCATCGATAGCGTTATCCAAACGGGCAGCGAGCCGATTGTCGCCTAGCCGACAGAACCGGCGACCGGCGCAGGGCATGATTCGATCACCCTACAGGAGGAACAACAATGAAAAGCCTCGTCGACCATCTCAGTCAATACGCCGCCTACCACCGTGATCCGCGCAACATCGCCAGCCACTTTATCGGCATTCCGCTGATTGTGCTGGCCGTCGCGGTGCTGCTGTCGCGCCCCGCCTGGCCGGTCGCCGGGCTGTGGCTGTCGCCGGCGCTGCTGCTGGCGCTGGCGTCCTGCGCGTTCTACCTGCGCCTGGAACTGCGCCTGGGCCTGCTGATGACGCTGCTGATGGGGCTGTCGGTGTGGGCCGGCCATGGGCTGGCGCAGCAAAGCACCCTGGTCTGGCTGGCCAGCGGGGTGGGCATGTTCGTGATCGGCTGGGTGATCCAGTTCGTCGGCCATTACTACGAAGGGCGCAAGCCGGCCTTTGTCGATGACGTCTCGGGGCTGATCGTCGGGCCGTTGTTCGTGGTGGCGGAGCTGGCGTTTCTGCTGGGGCTGCGCCAGGCGCTCAAGCATGAGATCGAGGCGCGGGCGGGAGAGGTGCGGGTCAATCCGAAGCGTGCCGCTGTTTGAAATGGCTATCGCGAGCAAGCTCGCTCCTACAAGGGATGGGGTTGACCATAAGTTCATGGGGCATCCCCGGATCATTGTAGGAGCGAGCTTGCTCGCGATGCTTTCGGCTTTTAGATATTGGCGACCTTCTGCCAGACCTTGGGCTTGAAGAACAACGTCTCGCCCTTGGCCAGCCCGACCAGGCTGTCATGGTCCTTCACCACTTCGGCCTCGATCAGCTCGCTCTGCCCTTCAACCTTCAAGGTCACCCGGGTGGTGGCGCCCAGCGGACGGATATCGCGCACTTCGGCGGCGTGGTGATCGGCCAGTTCGGAGCGTGACAGCGACACTTCGTGCGGACGGAACAGCACATGGTGGTCCTCGCCCAGGTGCAGGCGGTTGGAGTCGCCGAGGAAGTGGTAGACGAAGTCGCTGGCCGGGTTCTCGTACACCTCGCCCGGCGAGCCGATCTGCTCGATCACGCCCTTGTTCATCACCACGATACGGTCCGCCACTTCCATGGCTTCTTCCTGGTCGTGGGTAACGAATACCGAGGTCAGGTTGATGTCTTCGTGCAGCCGCGCCAGCCAGCGCCGCAGCTCCTTGCGCACCTTGGCATCCAGGGCGCCGAAGGGTTCGTCCAGCAGCAGCACTTTCGGCTCCACCGCCAGGGCGCGGGCCAGGGCGATCCGCTGGCGCTGGCCACCGGACAGCTGTTCCGGGTAACGGTCGGCGAGCCAGTCCAGCTGCACCATGTTCAACAGCTCATGGACCTTCTCGGCGATCTTGCTTTCGCTCGGGCGCTGGTTCTTCGGCTTCATGCGCAGGCCGAAGGCGACGTTGTCGAACACGCTCATGTGGCGGAACAGCGCGTAGTGCTGGAACACGAAACCGACGTTGCGATCGCGCACATCGTGGCCGGAGACGTCCTCGCCGTGGAACACGATGCTGCCGGCGTCCGGGGTTTCCAGGCCGGCGATGATCCGCAGCAGGGTGGTCTTGCCGCAGCCGGACGGGCCCAGCAGCGCCACCAGCTCGCCGCTCTGGATGTCCAGGTTGATGCTGTTCAGGGCCTTGAAGGCGTTGAAGTTCTTGCTGACGTTACGGACTTCGATCGACATGATTCATTCCTCCGCGGCGCTGGCGCGCAGGCGGTTGATACGGTTTTCGCTCCACTGCTTGAGCAGCAGGATGAAGAGCGCCAGGATCAGCAACAGGCTCGCGACGGCGAACGCGGCGACGTGGTTGTATTCGTTGTAGAGGATCTCGACGTGCAGCGGCAGGGTGTTGGTCACCCCGCGAATGTGCCCGGAAACCACCGACACCGCGCCGAACTCACCCATGGCCCGCGCGGTGCAGAGCACCACGCCGTAGATCAGGCCCCACTTGATGTTCGGCACGGTCACATGCCAGAACATCTGCCAGCCGTTGGCCCCCAGCAGCCGCGCGGCTTCCTCTTCCTGGGTGCCCTGCTCCTGCATCAGCGGGATCAGCTCACGGGCGACGAAGGGCACGGTGACGAAGATGGTCGCCAGGACGATGCCCGGCAGGGCGAACACGATCTGGATATCGTGATCCTGCAGCCACGGCCCGAACAGGCCCTGGGCGCCGAACATCAGCACATAGACCAGGCCGGCGATCACCGGCGACACCGAGAACGGCAAATCGATCAGGGTCACCAGGATGCTCTTGCCGCGGAAGGTGTATTTGCTCACGCACCAGGCAGCGCTGACGCCGAACACCAGGTTCAGCGGCACCGAGATCAGCACGGCGATCACCGTCAGCTTCAGGGCCGACAGCGCGTCCGGCTCGAAGATCGCGGCGAAGAACGCGCCGAGGCCGAGCTTGAGCCCCTGGGACACCACGATAAACAGCGGCAGCAGCAGGAACAGGGCGAAGATCAGCCAGCCGAGGCCGATCAGGATGCGCCGCGAGGTCGGGCTACCGCGACGGGCAGCGTTGACGGAAGAGGCCGCAATAGACGATTGGGACATGGTTCGCGCCTCCTTAAGGTCGTTCGATGCGCCGCTGCAACAGGTTGATCAGCAGCAACAGGACAAAGGAAACCACCAGCATCAACACGCCGATGGAGGTCGCGCCGGTGTAATCGTACTGGTCGAGCTTGACCATGATCAGCAGCGGCAGGATTTCGGTTTTCATCGGCATGTTGCCGGCGATGAAGATCACCGAGCCGTACTCGCCGACGCCCCGGGCAAAGGCCAGGGCGAAGCCGGTCAGCCAGGCCGGCAGCAGCGCCGGTACCAGGATGTGGCGGAACACCTGCCAGGGCTTGGCGCCGAGGCAGGCGGCGGCTTCTTCGACCTCACGGGGAATGTCGGCCAGCACCGGCTGCACGGTGCGCACCACGAACGGCAGGGTGACGAAGGTCAGCGCCAGGGTGATGCCCAGGGGGGTGTAGGCGATCTTGAAACCCAGGTCGGTGGCGAACTGGCCGACCAGGCCGGTCGGCGCGTACAGCGCGGTCAGCGCGATACCGGCCACGGCGGTGGGCAGGGCGAACGGCAGGTCGATCATCGCATCGATGATCTTGCGTCCGGGAAAGCTGTAGCGCACCAGCACCCAGGCCAGTAGCGTACCGATCACGCCATTGATGATCGCCGCGTACAGCGCCGTGCCGAAGCTCAGCTTGAGCGCGGCGAGTACCCGCGGCGCCGAGACAATGGCCCAGAACTGATCCCAGGTGAGTTGGGCGGCATGCACGAACATCGCCGCCAGGGGTATGAGCACAATCAGGCTGAGGTACACCAAGGTGTAGCCCAGCGTCAGCCCGAAGCCGGGTATGACGGGGGAGATACGACGCGACATAAAAGTCCTTGGTTAGCGGGTAGATACCATTGTAGGAGCGAGCTTGCTCGCGAAGAACTCAAGGGCACCGCGCTCAATCAGAATGTACGCGTTATCGTTGACGATCTTCGCGAGCAAGCTCGCTCCTACAGGTAGTGTTGCTTACTGCGCCTGGTAGATCTGGTCGAACACCCCGCCATCGTTGAAGAATTTCGGTTGGGCAGTTTTCCAGCCGCCGAAGTCCTTGTCGATGGTCACCAGATCCAGTTTGGGGAACTGCTGAGCGTATTTGGCCGCCACATCCTTGTCCCGCGGACGATAGAAGTTCTTCGCCGCGATTTCCTGGCCAGCCGGGCTGTACAGGTGCTTGAGGTAGGCCTCGGCGATCTCGGTGTTGCCCTTTTTCTCGGCGTTCTTGTCCACCACCGCCACGGGCGGCTCGGCGAGGATCGACAGCGAAGGCACCACGATGTCGAACTTGTCGGCGCCGCCGTCTTCCTTCAATGCCAGGAAGGCTTCGTTTTCCCAGGCCAGCAACACGTCGCCCTGACCGTTGTTGACGAAGGTGATGGTCGAGCCGCGGGCGCCGGTATCCAGCACCGGTACGTGCTTGAACAGCTCCTTCACGTACTCCTGGGCACGGGCTTCGCTGCCACCGGCTTTCAGGCCATAGGCCCAGGCGGCGAGGAAGTTCCAGCGGGCGCCGCCGGAGGTTTTCGGGTTCGGCGTGATCACCGACACGTCTTTCTTGATCAGATCGCCCCAGTCCTTGATGCCCTTGGGGTTGCCCTTGCGCACCAGGAACACGATGGTCGAGGTGTAGGGCGTGCTCGCATCCGGCAGGCGTGTTTGCCAGTCGGCCGGCAGGGTCTTGCCGAGCTTGGCGATTTCATCGATGTCGCCGGCCAGGGCCAGGGTCACCACGTCGGCGCGCAGGCCGTCGATCACCGCGCGGCCCTGCTTGCCCGAGCCACCGTGGGATTGCTGGATCTTGACGTTGTCGCCCGGGTGTTCCTTTTTCCAGAAGCTTGTGAATTCGCTGTTGTAGTCCTGGTACAGCTCGCGGGTCGGGTCGTACGACACGTTGAGCAACTCGTAATCCTTGGCAACGGCGGAACCGGCAAAAACGGCGCTGGCGAGGGCGGCCAGGGCATAACGGCGAATCGACGACATGATGGAGCTCCCGAAATTTTTTAATGTGCTGGCATTTTTCTTATGGCGAATCAGGCCCGCATTCGTGGGCGAACGCTGGGGTTCAGGCTGGGGGTCATGGATGACGCCCTCCGGTTGTCCAGTCGGGCCTCTCGTGGCGAGAGGTGGTGCGGCGTTCAGCTTGGTTTGTTGCCAGGGTGTTGCAGGCGGAATTTTTCCTTGCGTTCGATCTGCACGACCTGGGCGTTGTGCACGGTGATTTCCACCGCGCCGAAACGCAGGTCGCGCAATGCGCTTTGAATCTCGCGCAAGATGGTTTGTTCGTCCTGGCCGTCAACGCTACGAAGAGATGCGCTCATGGTGTTGCTCCTGAATGAGATGTGCCTGGCAGTGGCGGCACTGCTTGCGGCGTGAGGGCAATAGTAGATAGGCGCAGATATTCTTAAAAATACTATTTAAGAATGTTTATATAACCAGAAGAAATTATTTGAATTGACGCGGGGTTGCGTGAGATTGCACCACCAACCCGCCTCTGTAGGAGCGAAGCTTGCTCGCGATCGAGGCACCACGGTGCATCAGACAGGACGCCATCGCGGGCAAGCCTCGCTCCTACAGAAACGAGCGCCTGCCCGCGATGCCTCGACAGGATCAGTGAATTTGCGGCGCCCGGTTCCATTGCAGTTGCGCCGCCGGCACCGGGCGGCCGAACCAGTAGCCCTGGCCCAGGTCGCAGCCCTGGTCGAGGAGGAAGCGCGCCTGTTCCACCTGTTCGATGCCTTCGGCGTGCACCTGCATGCCCATGCTCTGGGCCAGGGCGATGATCACCCGGGAGATCGCCGCGTCGTCTTCGTCCCCCGGCAGGCCGGCGACAAAACCCTGGTCGATCTTCAGCTTCTGCACCGGCAGGCGCTTGAGCCGCAGCAGCGAGGAATAGCCGGTGCCGAAGTCGTCGATGGCCAGGCGCAGCCCCAGCTCGCGCAGACGGTGCATCTGCTCCAGGGCGACTTCCGGGTCTTCCATCACCGCGCTTTCGGTGACTTCCAGCTCCAGGTAGGCCGGGTCCAGGCCGGTGTCGTGCAGCACCTGGGCCACCTGCTGGTACAGCTCGCGGCGGGCGAACAGACGACTGGAGACATTCACCGCGACGAACGACAACGCCATGCCCTCCGCCTGCCATTGGCACATCTGCCGGCAGGCCTGCTGCATGACCCAGGCATCGATCTCGGCGATCAGCCCGGCGCGCTCGGCAATCGGAATGAACTCCCCAGGCGGCACCAGGCCGCGCTGCGGATGCTCCCAGCGCACCAGCGCCTCGACCCCGACCAGGCGGCTGCTGGCAAGGTCGTGCACCGGCTGGTAGAACACCCGCAGCTCCTGCTGCTCCAGGGCACGGCGCAATTCGAAGGCAATTTCCACCCGTTGCTGGGCGTGGGCCGTCAGTTCCTCGGTGTACAGCGCGTAACTGTCGCGCCCGGCGCTCTTGGCCTTGAACAGCGCCGTGTCGGCATTGCGCAACAGTTGCTCGGCGCTCAGGGCATCGCTGGGAAACAGGCTGATGCCGATGCTGGCATTGATGAACAGCTGGTTCTCGTCCATCAGGAAAGGCTGCTTCACCCCGTCGATGATGCGCTGCGCCAGCACCGCGGCCTGCCCCGGCTGCGCGCAGCTCTCGACCAGCACCGCGAACTCGTCGCCGCCCAGCCGCGCCAGGGTGATGCCCGGGCCGAACATGCCTTGCAGGCGCTGGGCCACGGCCTTGAGCAGACGGTCGCCGACATTGTGTCCGAGGCTGTCGTTGATCATCTTGAAGTGATCCAGGTCGACCATCAGCAGCGCACAGCCGCGCTTGTGGATCTGCGCCGACGCCAGGGCCTGCTCGGCGCGGTCGGTGAACAGCAGGCGATTGGGCAAGTCGGTCAGCGGATCGTGGTGCGCCAGGTGGGCCAGTTCGTGCTCGGAATCCTTGATCGCGCTGATGTCGGAAAACACCGCGACATAGTGGCTGAGCTGGCCGTCGTCATCGCGGATGGCGCGGATGGTCTGCCACTGCGGGTAGATCTCGCCGCACTTGCGCCGGTTCCAGATCTCGCCGCTCCACTCGCCCGTGGCGTTCAGCGAATCGAACATGGCCTGGTAGAAATCCGCCGTGTGATGCCCGGACTTGAACAGGCTCGGCTGGCGGCCCAGCACCTCGTCGCGCTGATAGCCGGTGATCTCGATGAACGCACGGTTCACGTGGACGATCTGGCCCCGGCGGTCGCTGACCAGCACCCCTTCACGGGTGCAATCGAACACGGCGGCCGCCTGGCGCAGACGCTCGCGGTCCTCGCGCTGGTGATGCAGCCAGGAGTCGGCACCCAGCAAACGCAGCAGACGGCCCCGCGCGATGAAGATCAGGACCGCGCTGACCAGGGCCCAGAGATACCCGTTGACCAGTTGCCAGCGCGCCAGATCGTTCGACTCATCGAAGAAACTGCTCAATAAATGACCACTGAGCTGCAACCACACCACAGACAACAAGAGATAGAGCAAGGCTGCGCGCAAAGCGTCGCGGGAAGAAACCGACATAAGGTCGTCAATGTCCTTACGGAAAGCTTGGGATTATAGAGGAAGAAACATCTCGCCACTCTTATCTGAAAGGGCGACTGGTTTTCTCTGTGGGCTCGGTGATAATGCGACTGCTGTTTTTTCTTTATCGAGGGCCCTACAGCCTATGTGGTACGAAGGTTTTCTTGGCTTGTCGGCCTGGCAACTGGTGGCAGTCACCCTGTTAATGACTCACGTGACCATCGTTGGCGTCACGGTTTACCTGCATCGCTACTCAGCCCACCGCTCCCTGGAGCTCAATGCCGGCCTGAAACATTTCTTCCGCTTCTGGCTGTGGCTGACCACGGCGCAGAACACCCGCGAGTGGACCGCCATCCACCGCAAGCACCACGCCAAATGCGAAACCGAGGATGACCCCCACAGCCCGGTAATCAAGGGCCTGTCCACGGTGCTGCGCAAAGGCGCCGAGCTGTACCGCGAAGAGGCGAAAAACCCGGAAACCCTGCGCATCTACGGCAAGAACTGCCCGGACGACTGGATCGAACGCAATCTCTACTCGCGCTACAAGCTGGGCGGCGTGGCGCTGATGGCGGTGATCGACCTGCTGCTGTTCGGCACCATCGGCATCACCATCTGGGCGATCCAGATGATGTGGATCCCGGTCTGGGCCGCCGGGGTGATCAACGGCCTGGGCCATGCGGTCGGCTATCGCAACTTCGAATGCCGCGACGCGGCCACCAACCTGGTGCCCTGGGGCATCCTGGTCGGCGGCGAAGAGCTGCACAACAACCATCACACCTACCCCAACTCGGCCAAGCTGTCGGTGAAGAAGTGGGAGTTCGACCTGGGCTGGGCCTGGATCAAGGTGTTCAGCTTCCTGCGCCTGGCCAAGGTGCAGCGGGTCGCGCCGATCGCCCACCGGGTCGAAGGCAAGGGCCACCTGGACATGGACACGGCGATGGCGATCCTCAACAACCGTTTCCAGATCATGGCCCAGTACCGCAAGCTGGTGATCGCGCCGCTGGTCAAGCAGGAGCTGGACAAGGTCGATCACTCGGTGCGCCACCAGTTCCATCGCGCCAAGCGCCTGCTGTCGCGGGAGACCAGCCTGCTGGAAGAGCGCCACCATGCGCGTATCCAGAACATGCTGGAGCACAGCCAGGCCCTGAAAGTGATTTACGAAAAGCGCCTGGCGCTGCAGCAGATCTGGGCCAAGACCAGCTCCAACGGCCACGACATGCTGGCGGCGATCAAGGACTGGGTCCACGAAGCCGAGGCCAGCGGGATCCAATCGCTGCGCGACTTCGCCAGCCAGTTGAAAACCTACTCGCTGCGTCCCGCCAGCCTCTGACGCTGGCCCGCTCATCCGCCATGGCGAGCCCGGCTGCCGTGGCGGGTGGGCTTCGCTGCCCTCCCCGCCCCATGAGCTCCAGCCCGTCCTCCGCGCCACCGTGACCGCCCAGCGGCTGCCGGCTCCCAGACCGTGGCAAACGGGAACTTCGTCGCCAATCCCCTATCTCAAGCAACACTTCGCCATCCAGGCGGGCTTTCCGTGGCCGCTTCGTTTCCCGAGCGGCGAGCGCTTTGAGATCGGTGCCGATGGTCAACAAGAACCCACAACTCCCATCCGCTTTTCCCCAGTGGCCCGAGGCCGCGCAAACCCTGATGGCGCTGATGCATGCCCAGGGCGAGGTCGCCCGGCTGACAGAACGCGAACAGCTGTTCAGCTCGTTGCTGGTCAGCGTCAATGCCGTGCTCTGGGCCTTCGACTGGGAAGCCCGCCAGGTGCTGTATGTCAGCCCGGCGTATGAACGCATTTTCGGCCGCTCCGCCGGCCTGCTGCTGGCCGACGCCAACGAATGGCGCGACAGCGTCTACCCCGACGACCTCGAATACGCCGAGCGAACCCTGGCCCAGGTGCTGGAAAAAGGCGCGGTGGAAGACCGCGAATACCGAATCATCGATGCCCAGGGCCAGGTCCGCTGGCTCAGCGACAAGTGCTTCATCAATCGCAATGCCGCCCCCGGGGACCGGGTGATCATCGTCGGCCTGGCCGAGGACATCACCGAGAAAAAGCACCTGGAAACCGAGCTGCAACGCCTGGCCACCACCGACGTGCTGACCCAGAGCAGCAACCGCCGGCACTTCTTCGAATGCGCCAACCGAGAATTCGAGCAGGCGTGTCAGCAAGGCACGCCGCTGGCCTTCCTGTTGCTGGATATCGATGACTTCAAGGTGGTCAACGACACCTACGGCCACCCCGAGGGCGATAACGTCCTGCAACGCATCGCCGAGACCGGCCGCGCGACCCTGCGCCGTGGCGATCTGTTCGGGCGTATCGGTGGCGAGGAATTCGCCGCCCTATTCCCCGGTTGCGCCCCGGACATGGCGCGCCAGGTTGCCGAACGCCTGCAGCGGGAAATCCAGCGCCTGACCTTCAGCCATGGCGAGGAGCAGTTCAGCATCACCGTCAGCCAGGGCCTGACCAGCCTCACCGCCGACGACGAAAACCTCGACAGCCTCTTCGCCCGCGCCGACGCGGCGATGTACGAAGCCAAGCGCCAGGGCAAGAACCGGATCGTTTCGGGGTAGGTCGCAACTGCAACCCACCGTAGCCGCTGCCGAGGTACGGGGGGTCATGAATTGGCCAAACGCAATAAGAGCTGCGAAAAGAGGTACTGCGAAAGCTCAGCACCTCAGCCGGCTGCGCACCTGTAGCTGCTGCCGAGCAACGCGAGGCTGCGAACGATGGCGCAGCCATCGCAAAGCAGGCTCCGCGTTACATCAGGTACACCGCGTGCGCTGGTTTTGCGGCGGCTGCGCCGCCGATCGCAGCCTCGCTGGCTCGGCAGCGGCTACAGGATTGCGCGGCGTCCTCACGCTTCTCGCGTATCGGTTTTACGCAGGCGAACCAGCTCCGGCAGGCCGATCTTGAGCAGGCGCGCGGTCTTGCTGTCGGCCAGCTCTTCGAGGCCCTCGGATGGCCGCAGGCGGGCGAGCTGGGCGGAGAGGTTCATCACCAGGGCCTCGCGGGAATAAACCCCGCCACCGAGCTGGTAGGCCGAGGCAATCAGCTCGCGCAGCTCCAGCGGCAGGCGCCAGCGGGTGCGCAAGGCCGAACCATAGGCCGCGCCGAACTGTGCCAGGGCATCGCCGATCTCTTCCATGTCGTCCAGCGCGCCACCGGTTTGCTTCCACTCTTGCAGGCAACGCAGCAGCGCCAGGTCCCCCAGGCGATGCAGCATGCCGGCGCAATAGCAGCGCTCCTGGTCCAGGTCCAGCAAGCGGGCCAGGGTCCGGCCGTATTCCGCGGTGTGCAGCGACAGCTCCCAGTAACGCTCGGCGTAATCGCCCAGGGCCGGGTCGCTCAGGCGCGCGCTACGCTTGAGCGCCAGGCCGAGAATCAGGTTCATGCTCTGCCCGGTACCCAGCCGGTGGAGGGCCTGGGCCAGGGTCTGCACCGCGCTGCCATGGTGCTGGGCGGCGCTGTTGGCCGCGGCGATCAGCACCGCGTTGATCTGCGGGTCGGTACGCACCTCTTCTTCCAGCAGCTTGAGGTCGAGACCGTCGGGGTTGAGGCTGCGCTTCACCGCCAGTTGCACATCGGCGAGCAACGGCGCGCCGTCGGCCAGCTCGCGGCGGCGCTCGAGAAAGGTCCACAGGGTCATGCCCGGCGCCAGGGTCGGCACCTCGCACGACACTTCCTGGCCGGGGTCCAGCAGCAGGTCCTGCAGGCGCTGGGTCAGGCCTTCCATGTTCAGCGGCTTGGTCAGGTAGGCCGTCGGCGCCAGCGGCAGGGCTTCGCGCACGCTGGCGCTGTCGTTGCGGCTGCTCATGAGGATGAACGGCAGCACCGGGTTGCGCTTGCGCTGGCGCACGCTGCGCAGCAGGCCCAGGCCGTCGACGCCGGGCAACTCCCAGTCGGCGATCACCAAGTCATAGGGGTTTTCGGCCAGCAGCTGCAGGGCTTCCTGACCGTCGGCGCACACGTCCAGCCGCGCGTCGCAACGTACATTCAACAACACCTGCTTGAGCAAATCGCGCGACCAAGGGTCCGCCTCGGCAATCAACACTCGCGGTACAGCGGGTAAATCCACAGCAGTCATGCAGCACGCTCCCTGGGCAATCCTTTGCACCTTAGTCAATGCCGAGCCTTCCATACAGCGCAAATGCACTGCGCAGCCTCGATCGGCACAAAAAAACCCGCCGAGGCGGGTCTTTTTGTCAATCAGGTCACAGGCGGGATCAGAGTTCGGAGAAGCACTCTTCGATGATCGCCAGGCCCTTGTCCAGTTGCTCGTCCGGCGAGGTCAGCGGAACCAGCACGCGCAGGACGTTGCCGTAGGTGCCGCAGGACAGCAGGATCAGGCCCTTGTCGCGCGCCTTGGCAACAACCTGTGCCACGGCGGCCGCGTTCGGCTTGTGGCTGTCGCCGTTCTCGAACAGCTCGACCGCGATCATCGCGCCCAGGGCACGCACGTCGCCGATTACCGGATACTTGGCCTGGATGGCCTTGAGGCCGGTCACCAGACGCTCGCCGACCGCCTTGCAACGGTCCAGCAGGTGTTCTTCCTCGAACACGTCCATCACGGCCAGGGCCGCGGCGCAGGCGATCGGGCTACCGGCGTAGGTGCCGCCCAGGCCGCCTGGCGCGATGGCGTCCATGTATTCGGCCTTGCCGCAGACACCGGCCAGCGGGAAGCCGCCAGCGATGGACTTGGCGAAGGTGGTCAGGTCGGCGGCAACGCCCATCTGCTCCATGGCGAAGAAGGTGCCGGTACGGCCAGCGCCGGTCTGCACTTCGTCGGCGATCAGCAGGATGCCGTGCTGGTCGCAGAGGGCGCGCAGACGCTTCATGAACTCTTTAGGCGCGACGTAGAAACCGCCTTCGCCCTGTACCGGCTCGATGATGATCGCGGCGATGTCACGTGGCTCGGCATCGTTCTTGAAGATGCGCTCGATGCTGGCGATCGAATCGTCGATGCTCACACCGTGCAGCTCGTTCGGGTACAGCGCGCGGAAGATGCCGCCTGGCATCAGGCCCATGCCGGCCGAGTAAGGCACGACCTTGCCGGTCAGGCCCAGGGTCATCATGGTGCGACCGTGGTAGGCGCCAGTGAAGGCGATCACGCCGGCGCGGCCAGTGGCGGCACGGGCGATCTTCACCGAGTTTTCCACGGCTTCGGAACCGGTGGTCACCAGCAGGGTTTTCTTGGCGAAATCGCCCGGCACCTTGGCGTTCACTTTTTCGCACAGTTCCACGTAAGGCTCGTAGGCCAGGACCTGGAAGCAGGTGTGGGTCAGCTTGTTCAGCTGCTCGGTCACCGCGGCGACGATTTTCGGGTGCAGGTGGCCGGTGTTGAGTACGGCGATACCGCCGGCGAAGTCGATGAACTCGCGACCTTCAACGTCGGTTACCGTGGCGTTCTTCGCGGAGTCGGCGAAGATCGGGTGAATCTGGCCAACACCGCGCGGTACGGCGGCTTCACGGCGTTTCATCAGGGATGCGTTGGTCTTGCTCATAGTGTCCTCATTCGCCGCTCATCGGTCGGCGTGGTTCAAGGATGACGTGGCGGGAAGGCAACCGCGGCAGCATGCGATGATCGACTGCCCCGGCTATCCCGGCCACTACTGAAATATCGTTTACAGCACGCCAGGGGACAGCGCTCTCGTGCCCCTGGCGCTTAAAACCATGCCTTGGCGCGGGTATCAGATGCCCAGGCAGAGGTATTTGATTTCCAGGTAATCCTCGATGCCGTACTTGGAACCTTCACGGCCCAGGCCCGAGGCCTTGATACCGCCGAACGGCGCGACTTCGTTGGAGATCAACCCGGTGTTGACGCCGACCATGCCGTATTCCAGGGCTTCGGCCACACGGAACACACGGCCCAGGTCGCGAGCGTAGAAGTACGAGGCCAGGCCGAACTCGGTGTCGTTGGACATCGCGATCACTTCGGCTTCGTCCTTGAAACGGAACAGCGGCGCCAGCGGACCGAAGGTTTCTTCCTTGGCCACGGCCGCGTCTTTCGACACGTTGACCAGGATGGTCGGTTCGAAGAAGTTGCCTTCCATCGGCTTGCCGCCGGCCAGCAGGGTCGCGCCTTTGCCCAGGGCGTCGGCGATGTGTTCCTGGACCTTGGCCACGGCTTTTTCGTCGATCAGAGGACCTGTGGTGGTGCCTTCTTCCAGGCCGTTGCCGATTTTCAGCTTGGCCACCGCGACCTTGAGCTTCTCGGCGAAGGCGTCGTAGACCGAATCCTGGATGTACAGGCGGTTGGCGCAGACACAGGTCTGACCGTTGTTGCGGTACTTGGAGATGATCGCGCCTTCGACGGCCTTATCCAGGTCCGCGTCGTCGAACACGATAAAGGGCGCGTTGCCGCCCAGCTCCAGGGAAACCTTCTTGATGTCCTTGGCGCATTCGGCCATCAGCTGGCGACCGATTTCGGTCGAGCCGGTGAAGGACAGCTTGCGCACGATCGGGTTGCTGGTCAGCTCGCCGCCGATGTCGCCGGCGCTGCCGGTGACCACGCTCAGCACGCCTTTCGGAATGCCCGCGCGGTGCGCCAGCTCGACCAGGGCCAGGGCCGAGAACGGGGTCTGCGAGGCCGGCTTGATCACCATGGTGCAACCAGCGGCCAGGGCCGGGCCGGCTTTACGGGTGATCATCGCCGCCGGGAAGTTCCACGGGGTGATGGCCGCGGTCACGCCGATCGGCTGCTTGATCACGATCAGGCGCTTGTCCGGCTGGTGGCCGGGAATCACGTCGCCGTAGATGCGCTTGGCTTCTTCGGCGAACCATTCGATGAAGGAGGCGGCGTAAGCGATTTCGCCCTTGGCTTCGGCCAGTGGCTTGCCTTGCTCCAGGGTCATCAGGCGACCGAGGTCGTCCTGGTTTTCGATCAGCAGCTCATACCAGCGACGCAGCTTGGTCGCCCGCTCCTTGGCGGTCAGCGCGCGCCAGGCCGGCAGGGCCTTGTCGGCGGCTTCGATGGCACGACGGGTTTCGGCAGCGCCCATCTTCGGCACGGTGCCGAGGATTTCGCCCGTGGCCGGGTTGTTCACTTTGATGGTCTGGCCGTTATCCGCGTCGACCCAAGCCCCATCGATGAAGGCTTGCTGGCGGAACAACTGGGCGTCTTTAAGCTGCATGTCGGTTTCCTTAACAGCACCGCGCGGGGCGGAGCGAATTGTGATTGTTGAAAGGCGCCTTGACAGGCTGCCGTCAGGAAAAACTGTTACCGGGCTCAAGCACAGAAATAGCGCCTGTCAGAATAGACGGGCGGATCGGCTCTTTGACAAGAGCGTTTGAAATCTCAAACGAATCCTAGGGTCAACCAGGGGACAGGGCAATAGGCTGTTCGAAAAAAAGAACGAAAACGCCGCTTTGGCAGAATCTTTCGGATCAACGACACCGTCCCTGCGATTGCCCCCTCTGTAGGAGCGAGCTTGCTCGCGATGGCGGCCTGGCGGTCGACATGGGTGTCGAATGGGCGTTCTTTATCGCGAGCAAGCTCGCTCCTACAGGGGGTTGGGCGTGCCAAACGCAAAAAACCCCGCAGCCGGAAGGCTGCGGGGTTGTTCCAGGGCCAGGCCTTAGGTGAACGACTTGAGGATCGTCAGCAGGCTGGCGAGGTTGTCGCCGACACCGCCCTGGGCCATTTTTTCGGTGGCCGCCGCGCCTGCGGTGGTGTTGACGCTGTAGATCTGCATCACGCCCTGGTTGGTCGCCGCCTGGGCCAGGGTGTTTTGCTGTTGCTGGGCCGAGACCGAGTTCTGGAACAGGATCGCTACGGATTGCCCCAGGGACTGGTAGATGGTGCCCATCGACATGGCCGGCGCTTCGGCCACGACCTTGACGTTGGTCTGGGTAACGGCGTCGGTGATTTGCGGACTGACTGTACTCATAAGTGAAACTCCTTAATTAAGAAAGAACAACTTCCGTTAGCGCTCGCCCGATCAAGGGTTGAACGATTTGAGGACTGTCAGCAGGCTGGTCAGGTTGTCGGCCACGCCGCCCTGGGCGACTTTTTCGGTCGCCGCCGCGCCGGCGGTGGTATCGACGCTGTAGATCTGCATCACGCCTTGGTTGGTGGCGGCCTGGGCCAGGGTATTTTGCTGCTGCTGGGCGGAAACAGCGTTCTGGAACAGAATCGCCGTCGCCTGGCCCATGGACTGGTAGATGGTGCTCATCGCCATCGCTGGGGATTCGGCCACCACTTTGACGTTGGTCTGGGTGACCGCGTCGGTAATTTGCTCGTTGACTAATGGCATGGTTCAACTTCCTTTGTTTAGTACACGGCGGGTTCCGTGTTAACCAATGAACGTGGCAAAACACAGGCTGTGAACGAGCAAATGCTCAATGGTCCTGCGGCGCGTCGCCTGCCTGGTCGATACGGGAAAGCACCGCCTCGACCTGCTGCACCAGCCCCAGCATCCGCGCTTGCACGGCTTCCTCGACGGTCTGGCGGATCAGCTGGTTCTGCGCGCTGCTGAGCATCCGCACAGGCTCCTCCGGCACATCGATAACCGTCGCCTGTTGCTTGGCCGCCAGCCACTGGCGGATCACCGCTTCGCGCTGCTGGGGACTGCCCAGCAGGCTGCTTTCGCTGACCCTGGCCTGCTCCATCAAGTCGCGGGTGCGCTGTCTCTCGTTTTCGATCAGGTGCTGAGTCTGGTTGAGCACCCGCTCCATGACACCCGTGCGCGGCTCGCTGCGCATCCAGGCTTCGAGAATCTGTTTTTCGCCCGCGGACAGGCTCAGGTTGAGCGCATCGGCCAATTGATAAAGACTCGCTAGCGAGTCGGAATTTTCCTGGGGCATCTCGGCCTCCTCCTTGCTCATTAAAGAACGTGCTGCTGCCCAGTCCCGGAGGGGCTCCGGGACCGGGTGTTCATGACGCCAGGACGGCGTGAATCAGGACGGTGGCGCGCCGCGATTGGCCAGGGTGTTGCTGTACTTGGCGATGCTCTCGTCGATCTTGTCGATGGCAATACCCGCCGCTGTCGCCTCCAGGGCGCCGGCCGCTGCGGCAACGGCAGCGGCCGCCCCCACCAGCAGGTCGGTGGCCAGGGCGCCCAAGGCATCCTCGGCGGCTTTTTCGGGATGGTTTTCGACGATGTTTTTCGTCATCTGCTCGAGCAATACCGCCTGGGCCGCCAGTGCCAGCTTGCTGACCCCGTCGAAATAGCCCGCTGCCGATTGCGCGACCAGGCCGGCGGCCTGGCTGATCATCATGTCCGGGGCAATGGCGATCTGCGCCGGGGCATAGCTGAAGGTCTGCGCGTTGGTGAACTGCACCGCCTCGACGATCTGGCTGTTCAGCGCATCGGTGCTGCCGGTCGGCGGCGCCGCGACCTGGACCATCATGTAGTCGTTCATGCGGTCCATCACCGTGCGCGGCGACTTGCTGGGAGTGCTCGGTGGCGGGGAGTCGCCCGCTGGGGTGGGATCGGCAACCTGGGGCCCCGCAGCCGTAGGCTCGGCGGCTTCGGGATTGCTCGGCCTGGGATTACGCGGTTCGGTATCGCTTGGCTTGGGATCGACCGCCTCGGGGTCGGTCGCCGACGTGGCGTCAGTCTCCGGCTCGACGGCGGCAGCGGGTTTTTTCTTGAACCAGAACATGAGGCATCTCCCCAGGCGTCAAGGCTTCTCGCCGATCTGCATGATCAGCGACACCGCCTTGGAGATCACCGCATTGGAGATCTGATTCAACGCCTGCTGGCTGTTGACCGCGTTCTGCAGGGACAGCCCCGCCGAATGACTGGCCACCTGGTACAGCGAGGCAATGGCCTGGGCCGGCGCCTCGGCCACCACCTTGACGTTGGTTTGCGTTACAGCGTCGGTAATCTGGCTGTTGACCTCTGGCATACATCTCTCCTTGATGGAAGGCGCCAGCGCAGGCGCGCTGACGGTGAACTCGTCGACGGTTTCAGGTGCTCATGACACAAGAACGCCCGGCATCCACGGCTGTGAACGCAAAAGCGCTGTCAACGCAGCGCCGCCCGCAGCAACTGCACGCGCTTGCGCACCAGGGGCTGGGCGATGCCCAGCTCGGCGGCGATCTGTGGGTACGGCAATTCCTCGACAAAACGCATTTCAAACAACCGCCGCTGGAGCAATGGCAGTTGCTCCACGCGATTGCCCAACTGCACCAGTCGTTCGAACCGCTCGGTGTACTCGAACACCGATAGGCAAGGCGCAGCGAGAAGGGCCTGGTGATCGTGCTCAAGGTCGATCGAATGATCGAACAGCTGCCCTTCACGCTTGCTGCGCCGCAGGCTGTCGAGAAACACATGGTCCAGCACCAGAAACAGAAAACCCTGCGGCTCTCGTATGCGTTCCGGGGAACGCCTGAAGAACAGCAGGGCTTTCACGGCCGTGTTGGACAGCCACTCCTGGGCCAGGGCCAGGTTGCCCCTGGCTCGCCGGTTGGCCCGGCGCATCAGCTCGGGGTACACCGCTCGCCAGCTTGCCTCGAACAACCGATCGACCGCCGCCACTTCACGAAAAGATCCCATCGCCAGCACTCCCTGTGCATTCCTTGATGAGCCGACAGTCTCTGATCGCACAGCAGGCGTTCGCTGTTACCTGGGGAACAGTTGGACAATTAATTCAGCGAGCAGGCCTTGCGCCGCAAATGCTCGACATCGTTGATCACCAGCCGTCCGCTCTGGCAGCTGATCACCCCCGAACGCCGCCACAGCTGCAACTGGACATTGAGCTTCGGCCGGCTGGTGTTGAGCATCGAAGCCAGGATGCCCTGGTTGCGCGGCACCGCCGCACAGGTCGCCGGGGCCAGCTCGAAGTCATCGATATTGGCCAGCAGGAACCGCGCCAAACGTGACTCCAGGCGATGCAGGCAAACCAGTTCGAGCAACTCCAGGATCTTCATCAGGCGGGTCATCAGCAGCATCAACACGCGCTGCCAGAACAGCGGCTCGTCGTACAGCGCCCGGAAATGCCGCCGCCCCAACAGCAGCACCCGGGTCGGGCCACAGGCGAAGGCCGAGGTTTCCCGGGCGTGGCCCTCGATCAGCGCCGACTCGCCCACCACCTGGCCGACGCCGGCGCTGCCGACAATCTGCTCGCGCCCGTCCGGGCCATGAATCACCGAATACACCTGCCCTTCGGCGACCAGCGCGATGAAGTCCAGCGCCTCGCTCTTGAGGTAGAGCACCTCCCGGTCACTCAACGAGCGCTCCACGGCATGGGTGGCCACATAACGGATCAATGTGTCCGGCAGCCCCCTGAACAGGTCGGAGCGTGCCAGCAGAGTCTGACGCAACGAAAAATCGAGCATTACCGCGCCTTTTGAATGCATGCGTTCGCCTTGACTGGTAGGAAATCGCTGCGCGAGCACGCAGCGGTTAGAGCGCTTGAAGCCATAGAGCAAAGCAAACAAAGGGACGTCCGAGGGGAGGACTTGTGAATGGGGCGAGGGGGCTTGCGGGTATCGCGAAGGACAAGATAAACAACGAGGCGACGACCAATCATCACGCGAAAAAAAACCGCATGGACGCCCCAAGCCGACATGGGTATGATGTCGCCCGCACTGCACTCGTAGCTCAGCTGGATAGAGTACTGCCCTCCGAAGGCAGGGGTCGTGGGTTCGAATCCCGCCGAGTGCGCCAGCCAGAAACGCAAAAGCCCCAGGTCGCATGGCCTGGGGCTTTTTCGTTTCTGGCATTTGAGTGGGTCAAAGAACCTTGGGCAGTTTGTCGATATTGGCGCGCCTAAACTAATCAACCCCTCGCCGCGCAACCTCCAATAAGTCCACCCCTTCCCTGAGCAGCAAATAAGCCGCGTGGGTCAGCCGATAAAGATCAGCATCCTCGATGCCCTTGATCGTCACCGAAGTGAGGCTTTCCAGAAGATCCGTCCCAGCCTTGATCCGCTGATGAGCACAATCCAACACATGCGCTATCGGCTCATCACTATCGATCAGCAGAACAGGACAGTCAGGAAAATTGGTTTGCAGCGGTATGTACTTCGACATGACATGTCATCCCTAACTTGATTAAGAAGACTGCCGATCTCGTCGCCAAACGAGTGGGTGGCAGCCGTACGCGGGTTGGCGAACCGGTAAGTTAGTAAACCCGGCAGACCCTGAGGTCTCCCGCGCACAGCCGCCATGGATCACCATTGCCCGCACACAAAGTGCACACGCAAGGAGTCGATGACACGACTGCGCCTAACTTTAAACGGATCGCCAAATCCGGTCGCTGATTTTTCAGCGACAGGAAGAACTATAGGGAGGGAGGTTTGGGAGGGACAAGGCGGATTGGCTGCATTGGTTGTGAGGTATTTCGCTTCTTGGTGAAGCCTTTTCTCCCCGAAAGCCATTTAGGCGTCTCCAATCTTTTTTGCGATGATGCCTCCCCTGATGCCATTCACGCGCCCCGGCCCACTGCCGAGCGCATACACAGCGTTTCTCGCCAGACTCATGGAAGACCCCACACGATGAATATCCCGAACCTTTCCGGCAACACCGCGCCGTCGCACCAGGCGCGTTATTACTACGGGCCCAACTACAAGAAAATGACCCTGGCGGGCCTGGTCTTCGGTGGGCTTTCGCTGTTCGCGGTGTTCGGCACACCCAGCGAGAACAACAGCGTGATCCGGCTGATAGAGGCCCTGGGGCTCAATGGTCATCTGGTCATGCAACTGCTTGGCGTCGTGGGCGTGGCCATGACCGTCGCCGTTGCCGGTGCGCTGATCTTCCTGCGCGGTGCCGGCAATCGTTATGTGGTGCTGACGGACAAGAAGCTGGTGGCCCCGGTCAGTAACTTCAGTTCGAAGATCCGCGAGATTCGCCTGATCAATATCTCGGACGTCGAGCTGGTGGAAGTCTTCAACCAGCGCTTCATCCGCGTCCAGCACAGCGACGGCAAGATGGAACTGGTGGAGAACATGTTCAAGAACCAGGAACTGTTCTACGACTGCTACAAGGCGATTACCCTGGCCATCGAGGCCAAGGGCCAGAACGTGAAACGCGCGCCCGCCCGCAAGTAAAAGCTCCGGGTTTCAGCCTGGCGTCTGCCGCTTCTGCGTCGACTCATCCTGATCCGCGGCAGGCTGGGCCTGCTGCGGGTCTTCATCTTCTTCATCGGCCTCGAGCAGAAAGTCCTTGCGACTCTCCTTGATGGCCTGGCGGATATCCGCGCCCTTGGTCGGGCAATTCAGCAGTGCAGCGATACGGTCGATGCGTGGCGCCATGGCCAGCCTCTCACTTTCAGGAAACTGGCTCGATAGTGCGCGTTTTCGTGGTGCCAGGCCATTACTTGCGCGCGTTTTGCCCTCAGGGTTGCTGCAAGGCCTCCAGGCGCTCGGCAATTTCCTCGTCGGGGAAGCGCTGCTTCAGGGCGATGATGTACTGGTCGGCGACCTTGTCCTGGCCGGTCTTGCGCAGCCGCAATACCTCGCGCAGGGTGTCGTCGAGGATCGACGTCGGCGCCTCGCGCTCGTCCTGCTCCTTGCCCTGCTCCTTACCCGGGAATGACGCCAGGTGCCCCAGGGACTCATAAGGCTTGGCGGTGAAAGCTTGCGTGTCATGGATCAGCGGCAGGCCCGCCCCGGGTGCCGCGGGAGCGGGTGCCGACAAGGCGCCGGCGGCCGCCTCCGGCGTCGCGGCCAGTTCGAAGCGGTTCGATTCCTCCATGGTTGATTCCGCACGGGCGGATTCCACAGGAGCAGCGCCAGCGGGCGCGGACTCGGCCTGGCGCCGTGCAAGCTGCGGGGCCGCGGCCTTTGCCATGGGTGCCGGCGCGGGAGCGAATGCCTGGCTCGGCGCAGGCTCTGGAGAGCGCTGCAACACGCCCAGCAGCAGGGTCACGCCGAACAGACCGGCGAACGCCACTTGCCAGCGCGGCTGGCGGCACAGATCGAACCAGCGTTGCCACAGAGACGGCCGGGGCGCCGGGGCTTCGCGGCGGGCCGTGGCCATGATCAGGGCGTCGAGGCTGGCCGGCGGCTCGCCATGGCTGTGCTGGCGAATATGCTCGAGCATGCGCTCTTCTTCGGTAGGGGGAAGCTGTCGGGCGTCAGTCATGTCAGTACCTCCTCGGCCAGGAGCCGACGCAGTTTTTTCAGCGCATAACGGAAGCGGCTTTTCACCGTTTCCAGCGGCGTATCGGTAAGGCTGGCGATCTGCGGCAACTCCAGTTCGCCGTGGGCGCGCAGCAGGAACACCTCGCGCTGGTCGGCGGGCAGATCCTGCAAGGCGGCGTCGATGCGTTGCCGTTCACGGCTCAGGCTCAGGTGTTGTTCCGGGCCGCTGGCGTCATCGGCCAGATCGTGCAGTTGCTCGTCGTAGCTGTCGTGCAGCGGGTTGCGCATGCCGTGCTTGCGCCAGTGGTCGATCAGGCGGTTGCGGGCGATCTGGTACAGCCAGGTACGAAAGCTGGCCCGGCCCTGTGGCGCACTGGTGGTGCGGATCAGGCTGAGCCAGGTGTCCTGATAGACCTCGTCGGCCAGCTCGGCCTTGTCGCACAGGCTCAGCAGAAACCTGTACAGCCCCTGGCGATGCCGCTGGTAGAGGACCTCGAAGGCGGCGCTGTCACCCGCGCGATAACGCGCCAGCAGCGTTTCGTCGCTGCTGGCGGGCTCTGGTCGATTCGCCGCAGGCATGGTCGTGCTGAACTCCTTCTGGTGGCTCGTCATGACGTTACTCACGGCGGCTCAACGCCTCCGCGGAACGGCCCGGCTGATTCGCCGGAGCGGCAGTCTGCAGGCTCTGCGCCAGTTCCACCAGTTGCACGAACTCGCCACGCAGGCCAAAACGGTCTTCGCCCTTGGCGCCGCGGGCCAGTGCAACGGTGTCCTTGAGGCCGAAGTCGCCGGTGTAACGAGCGTCCTTGAGCTGCTGGGCGAACGCCGCCACGGCTGCGGCAAATCTTAGATCATCGCTGGCCTGGATGAGTTTGCCGTGCTGTTGCGACGCCAGGATCGGCCGCTCGATCAGCCGGCTGCTGCCGCCTTGCGGCGCCTGGTAGCGCACCCGCAGCATGGCCAGTTCGTCGCTCTTGATGCTCGATTGCGGCTGCGTGGGGGCTGGGCCATAACGCAACGGCTCCAGCCAGCCCAGCTGGCCCTTGGGCACGATTTCATACAGCGCGGTGACCGTATGCCCAGCGCCGATCTCGCCGGCATCGACCTTGTCGTTGTTGAAGTCCTCGCGTTTCAGCGCGCGGTTCTCATAACCCAGCAGGCGGTATTCGCTGACCTGGGCCGGGTTGAATTCCACCTGCAGCTTCACGTCCTTGGCCACCACCGCCAGGGTCGAGCCGAGCTGGTCCACCAGGACCTTGCGCGCCTCGCGCAGGTTGTCGATGTAGGCATAGTTGCCATCGCCGGCGTCGGCCAGTTGCTCCATCAGGTGCTCGTTGTAGTTGTCCACGCCAAAGCCGAGGGTGGTCAGCGACACGCCGCTTTTACGCTGCTCGACGGCCATCTGCTTGAGGCGGTCGAAGTCGCTGATGCCGACGTTGAAGTCGCCATCGGTGGCCAGCAGGATGCGGTTGATGCCGTTCTTGATGAAGCCTTGCCGGGCCATCTGATACGCCAGCTGGATGCCCGACGCGCCGGCGGTGGAGCCGCCCGCCGTCAGTTGCTCGATGGCGTTGCGGATCTTCGCCTTGTCGCGCCCGGAAGTGGGCTCCAGCACCACCCGCGATTCACCGGCATACACCACCAGCGATACCCGGTCCTGTTCGCGCAACTGGTCCACCAGCAGCTTGAGGGTGCTTTGCACCAGTGGCAGGCCCTCGCGGCGATCCATGGAGCCGGACACGTCCACCAGGAACACCAGGTTGGCCGGCGCCAGCTCGGCGACGGCGCGATCCGAAGCCTTGATGCCAATGCGCAGCAGGCGGGTGTGGGGGTTCCAGGGCGACGGCGCGATCTCGGTGGTCACGCCAAACGGCGAGCCGTCGCCGGGCAGGGCGTAATCGTAGGGGAAGTAATTGACCAGTTCTTCCAGGCGCACCGCGCCTTGCGGCGGCAGGCTGCCCTGGTTGAGCAGACGCCGGACATTGGCGTAGGCACCGGTATCGACATCGACGCTGAAGGTCGAGACCGGAGCCTGCGCCACGCTGTGGATCGGGTTGTCCGGCAGGTTCTGGTACTGCTCCCGCGGTTCGGCGCGATAGCCGGCGGGCAGCGATTCGCGCGTCATCATCGAGGATTGCATGGGTGCCGGGGCGAGCGCCTTGGCGTTGTTGTATCCGGCCAGGATCACATCGGCGCGCGGGGCCTCGCTCGGCGAGGGAGCGGCGACCTGCGGTGCCAGCGTTTCCTGGACGGGCAAGGCAGCGCCCCGGGTCTCAGGCGAGGACGGGCCGCAACCGGCCATGGTCAACAGCAACCCGGCGGCGCACCCCTGAACGGCGGGGCGAAGGAAATACGGAGGAAGGAACATGGGGGCTGACCTCGGGGAAATTGATCCATTCCCCCCTTCAGACGAAGCCCCTTGGCGATTCGGGTTAGGCCCCCGGAAAAAAAATCTGCTTAGCGCAGATAGCGCCGCACCACGCTACTGTTGCGCAGCACGTGGCCGTTGATCTTTTCCAGCAGCTGGGCGCGGGTCAGGCCGGCCGGCAAGGCGTCGGGCGCCAGCTCCAGGGCGTAGATCTGGATGATGTAGTGATGCGCGCTGTCGCCCACCGGCGGGCAAGGACCGACGTAGCCGGTGGTGCCTTTGCTGTTGGTGCCGCCCAGCCCTTCCAGGGTGCCCTTGGCCCCCGCGCCCGCAGCGATCTGCCGGGTCGTGGGCTTGATCCCGTAATGCACCCAGTGGTCGATACCCTGGCCTTTGGCGCCGTCCGGGTCGTGCATCACGATGGCGTAGCTGCGGGTGCCTTCCGGGCCGGCGGTCCAGGCCAGGGCCGGCGACAGGTTATGCCCGCCGCAGCCCTTGGCATCGCTGGCGCTGGCCGGGGTGAACAGGCGGTTGTCCGAGACACCAGGCACGTTCAGGGTGAAACGCTCCTGGGCCTGGGCCGGCAACTGCAGGCACAGCAGGACGGCGCCGGCGGCCAGCCAGGTATTGAGAGAGGCAAAACGGGACATACGCAAGCACCTTCTGCGAATGGGTTCATCGGAGCGTGGAGACTATAGCTGCGCGGCGAAGCGTCGCGCTTGAGCAGTATTGCCGCTGATTGAGCTTGAGCCGCAGTCTCTTGTAAATGAAAAAACCCCGGATTTTTCAGCTCCGGGGCTTTTTTCGACGGTTGCCCGTTCTCGGGCCGGGTGCCGCGACGGCCTAGACCTTGTCGTCTTCGGCCGGCAGGTGGATGACCCGCTCCACCGGCTCCGGCATCAACGGCGGGTGGGGCTGCTCCTGCGGGTCGATCCGGAAGAACTTGGTGGTGACATGGCTGATGCCGCCCTCTTCGTCGTTGTGCACGATCATGGTCCCGGGCCGACGTATCTGGGCGAAGGTTTCGTCGCTGAGCTTGAAACGCTCGCTCAGGCGCTGGCTGTCCACCACCGGCGCCGGTAGGCGCGGCGGGTACTTCTTGTGGCGGCGTTGGCGGTAGCGCGCCCAGGAAATCAGCAGCACCGCATTGATCACCGCGACCCAGGCGTAAAACTGCAAGGTGGTCAGGGCGTCGAACAGGTTGACGTTGATACGCGGCCCCGCGTGGCTGTCGAGCAGGGGAATCAGCCCGCGGACCAGCAGATATAGGAGGCTGATCCAGGCCAGGACGGTCAGGAACACGTCCACCGCCATCAGGAATGGACGCTGTCGGGTTCGGATGATTTTCATCAGCGCATCTCCTATTCGTCATCCAGGGGTTTGATACCGCGGTCCGGGCTGACCCAGCGCGCCCGCTTCTGATGTTCGCCGAACAGCACCTTGGGAAAGCTCACCAGGGTGGTGAGCAGGCTGATGAACCAGAACACCAGGGGGTACCAGACCACCCAGAACATGGTTTTCCACAGGTCTTTCTCATAACGCCGGTCGATCAGGATGCTGACCACGAACTGGCCCAGGCAGACCATCGCCAGCACCAGCCCGGTGAAGGCCGGTGGCATCAGGTGGTCGACGGTGATGGCCGCGGGCAGGCTGACGAACTTGCCGACGCCCCAGAAGATCACCGACAGCAGGAAGGTGAAGGCCCAGCCGGTGGACAGGCAGTAGTCGAACAGCAAAGTCCACAGGTAGCGGTGGCGCCATTCCCAGATGCTGCGGATATTCTTGAACAGCACCTCGGCGCCGCCCTGAGCCCAGCGCAAGCGCTGCTTCCACAGCCCGCGCAGGGTTTCCGGCATAAGGATCCAGCACAGCGCCCGCGGCTCGTAGAAGATGTTCCAGTGATCGAGCTGCAGCTTCCAGCTGATGTCGATGTCCTCGGTGATCATGTCCGGGCTCCAGTAGCCGACCCGGTGCAGGGCCGAGCGGCGGAAGGCGACGATCACCCCGGAGACCGTGAAGATCTTGCCGAACACCCGCTGGGTGCGTTTGATCAGGCCGATGATCGACGAGAACTCGCCGACCTGGACCCGGCCCACCAGGGTCGAGCGGGTACGGATCCGCGGGTTGCCGGTCACCGCGCCCAGGCGCGGGTTGTCCAGCATGGGGGCCACCAGGTACGCCGCAGTGTCGGGCGCCAGCAGGGCGTCGCCGTCGATGCACACCAGGTATTCGCTGCGCGCCGCCACCGCGCCCATGCGCAGCGCCACGGCCTTGCCCTGGTTTTCCGCCAGGTGCAGGACCCGCAGCCGCGGGTCCTGCATTGCCAGGGCATCGAGCACCTCGGCGGTGTTGTCCTTGGAGCCGTCGTTGATCGCGATGACTTCGATGTTCGGGTAGCGCTGGGCCAATGCCGCGTGGATGGTGTCGGCGGCGTTTTCGCCCTCGTTGTAGCAGGGAATCAGGATGCTGATCAGCGGCTCGCCGGCCAGCAGTGGCGGCAGGGTGCCCTCCTTCCACGGCCAGTGGCGCTCCCAGTGCAGCCAGAAATACAGGCCGCCGGCGATCCACAGGCCGGACATGAACAGCGGGTAATAGAACACGAAGTCCATCAGGAACTGGCCTGTCAGCAGGAAGATCAGGCCCAGCGGCACCCCGAGGACAATCGCCAGAACGAACAGGGCTAACAGTCGATCCAACATGATTTAAGGATTCCACTTGGTGGAGAGCGCCGGACGAATGACCTTCAAGTCCGGTGAGTTCTCGAGAAAGTTATCCGGGTAGTAGCCGAAACTGGTCGCGCCCTGGCGCTTGAGTCGTCCCATCCAGTCGGCCATTTGTGCGGCGTCGATATCGCTCGCTGGTGTCGAAGCCCAATCCCGGGCCTGTAACTCGAATACGGTACGGTCCAGCGCGCCGGGGCGGGCCTTGACCGTGGCCACCAGCTGCTCCAGCCAGGCGCCGGAGGCCTTGCGCTGCTGCCCTTCCATCAGCGGCATGGCCATGGGCGCGGTCCAGTCGTAGCTGGCGAGGAAATCGTCGAGGTTCTGCGCGAAGCAGGTCTCGCTCTGCGGGTTGAGCATCGGCTCGGCGAACAGGTTGCGCGCGGTCAGCACCTGCGGCCCGCGGATCGCCTTGACCTTGGCGCTCAGCTCGTGGGTGAAGTCGATCAGGTAACGGCTCTTGAAGCGGGTCCAGCGCTGTAGGGTCGCCGGGTCGGCGCGCAGGGCGGCGATGGAACCGGGCAGCCCGTTGGCGGCATAGGCGCGCAGCGCTTCGGGGTTGGCGTCCTCGAAGTCCGAAAGCAGCGCGTCGTCGTGGTAGAGGATGCCGTCCACCGAGGTCAGGCGCGCCACGTCTTCGTAGATCTCGCCGATGATGCGCCGTACCTTCGGATCGAACGGCGACAGGCGCCGGTACTGGTCCGGGTCGATGCCGGTCTGGCCGGTTTCCGGGTTCCAGCGGGTGACGCGCGGCAAGCTCGGATCGAGGTCGAAACTGAGCACCGGCATCCAGGCGAACACCTTGACGTGGGCTCGGGTGCGCAGCTGCCAGGCCACCCGGTCGAAAATATCGGCGCGCACCGGCAGGTGGCGGTTGGGGAAGTACAGCGACTGCACCAGGCCGTCGCCCTTGGGATCGGCGAAGGCTTGCAGGAACACGGTGTTGGCGCCCAGGTCTGCCATGCGCTGGACCAGCTTGCCAAGGTTGATTTCCTGCTGCTGCGGGTCCGGGTCGTAGACGTTGTCCAGGTCAACATGCACCACGCGCATCGCGGCCGGCGCCTGCACGCCGACGATGCTGTTGGAGAAATGCAGGCCGTCGGGGTCCGAGGCCACGAGGAAACGCGGGCTGCTCATCAGGTTATCGAGCGCGTCGAGGCCGTCGTCGAGGGTCAGGGCCATGTCGTAGCCCTGCTCGCCCACCACCCGCAGCGCCGTGCCGTCGGCGGTGCCGTACGGCCAGACCCAGACCCGCGGGCTGTAGCCGGTGGCCGCGCGGATTTTTTTCGAGATCGTCGCCACGTCACTGCGCAGGCGGGCCTCGAACTCGGCCTCGCTTTCGTAGCGCCCGGTGGTGGCGTCGTAGCGCCGCGTGGCGGCGGCCGGTTGCAGGTTGCCCTGGGGGTTGGCCAGCACGCCTTTGTGGTTGGCGTCGGTGTGGGCGGCGATTTCCACCAGCCCGGAGCGGGAAATCTCGCGGATCTGCGCCCAGGTCAGGAAGTCCGAACGCTGGCGCGGGGTGCCGGCGAAATCCACCGGCTGGTTGAGCGGGGTATCGATCCATACGCCCACCGGAGCCAGCAACGCAGGCCAGTTGTAGCTGCGCAGCACCGGCAACACGCGGGTGTAGAAACTCGCGTAACCGTCGTCGAAGCTCAGCAGCACGGCCCTGGCCGGCAGCTCAGGGCCGCCTTTGCGCGCCGCCATGATCTGGTCCACGGTGACCGGCTGGTAGCCGTTCTCGCGCAGCCAGGCCAGCTGTTCGATCATGCGTTCGGTGCGCACGGCCACCACCGCCTGGTCGGGGTCGCGGTCTTCGATGTCGTGGTAGGCAATGCCCAGCACGTGGTTTTTCGGCCACGGGGTTTCGTTGGCGGGCACCGGGCGCTGCGCCGGCGCCAGGAAGTCCGCGGCGGGCTGGGCGCAGGCGCTAAGAATCAGGGCTCCCAGCAGGAGGATGCAACGCAGGGTCTGAGGCATCTTCAAACTCTTCTAGAAGCGGTAGGTAAGGTCGAGAAGCAAACGCAGATCGGTTTCCCGATCGCCGTCGTACGGCCGGTTGATCACGCTCAGGTTGGCGCCGGCCTCGAACACGTCGTTCCAGATCACGCGCTGGCCATAGCTGAGCAGGCCGATTCCCCCGGTGGAGTGATCGCGCTGGCTATAGGTACCGGCGCCCACCTGGAACTGCTGGCTCCAGACGGTTTCGTAGCGCTGGTAGAGGACGTGATTGATGTTCACCGTCGGCAGCACCGTGAGGTCCGCCTTGGGGTTGAAGTACGGCGTGTCTTCCTTGGTGTTGTGGCTGCTGCCGACCTCCAGGCCCAGGTCGACCTGTACGTGAGGCGTGGCGTAGACCCCCTCGCGACCGGTGAGCAGGGCTTCGAAACGGTTGTTGCCGTCGCTGAAGTGCGAGGGGCTCAGGGCCAGCCGCCATTCGCGGCTCTCGTTGGCCCGCCAGCGCAGGAACGCGCTGCCGCCATTGGCGTAGATATCGCTGTTGAGCGCCCGCAGCGGGGTATTGGCCGACAGGTATTCCAGGCTACCGCCGTACTGCCAGTGGTCGTCGATGTCGCGGGCGATGGCCAGGCGCGCACCCTGCTTGTCGCCAAAACCATAGGAGTGGTTGGAGACTTCCGCTTCCAGGGTCATATCGCGGGTCCGGCGCTCTACGCCGACCCGCTGCCAGCGGTGGTGCCCGGTGCCTTCCTGGAAGTCGCCGGTGGCATAGCCGAGGCCGCCGAACAGGCGCCAGTCTTCATTGATCGGCGGGCTGTAGAGCACCGTCTCGATGCCGAAATCCTTGCTCCCGGAAACCGCGCCGGCGCCGCTGTTGCCGCCGCCGTAGCTCTTGCCGCCATAGGTCTCGACCCGCAGCTCGGCCATGTCGTGCACTTGGCGCTGGCGGGCCAGGCGCTGCACCTGACGGTTTTCAGGGAAGCGCTGCACCACGTCGTCGGTCAGCGCATCGAGCTGGCGCCACTCCTGCAGATCCTGCGCGGTATGGCCCTGGGCGACTTCCAGGCCGATGTCCCGCGGTGCCTGGGCCTCGGTTTCCTTGAGCAGGCCCTCGGCGCGGCGCGGCCATTTGCGGGCCAGGTACAGGTTGGCCTCGGACAGGCGCAGGCCGAGGTTGCCCGGCGCCTGCTCCACCAGGTTGGCCAGGCGCTGTTCGCTGCCCGCCAGGTCGGCGCTGTAGGTGCCGGACTGCGCGGCCAGTTGCTGGGCGTCCATCCATTCGTCGTTGGGGTTGCCCACTGGCAGGCCCTTGAGCTCGACCCGGGGTTTCTGATTCCTGGCCAACTCGTCGGCAATCTGTTGCGCTTCTTCCGGGCGGTCGCTTTCCAGCAACGCGTAATACAGCGCGGTGTTGTCGTCGACGCGGTCGCTGACGTCGGCATCGGGCGCCGCCAGCACCTGGCGGTAGAGATCGCTGGCGATTTCCGGCTTGCGCTGGTCCAGGTGCGAGGACGCGACCCAGCGCAAGGCATAGGTGGGGATGGTCACGCCTTCGGCGGTGAGCTTGTGGTACTCGTCGATGACCTCGGCGGTGCGGGCGCGGGCCTTGAGCGCGCCCAGGCGGTCGATGCGCCAGCGGGTCACGTCGTCCCTGGCGGCCGGGTCCGAGGCCCAGGCCGCGATCAACCGGTCGTAATCGGCCAGGGCGCGATCGGCGATGACATAGCGTTCCTTCTCGCTACGGGTCGCCAGTTCGGTCAGGCGCACGCGCTCGGCGGCCACGTCGCCTTCCAGGCGCCGCAGCGATACCGGGTCGAGCAGCCCGGGATGCTGGCGGGCCAGGCGCAGCGCCGGCTCCGGCAAGCGCGCGCGCTGCAGGGCCAGCACGTATTCGCGGAGCACTTGCGGCTTGTCGCCGGCGCGGACGAACGCCTGGTCGAACTCGAACAGGGCGTCATAGGGTTGAGCGGCGCGGGTCAGGGCATACCCCAGGGCCAGACGGCGGGTGGCATCGTCCGGCTTGGCCGCCACCAGCTCGCGGGCACGGCGCACGGCCTCCGCCGGCTGGCCGGCGTCGGCCTGGGTCAGGGCCAGGCCCAGTTGCAGGTCGGGGTTCTGCGGCTCGCGCTCCAGGGCCTGGCGGTAAAGCCGGATCGCGTCGTCCCAGCGCTTGAGGTTGCGATAGGCGCGAGCGGTGGCGGTCAGGGCCTGGGTCGGCAGCACCCGGCCACGGGCCTGGGTTTCATAGACATCCACCACCTCGGCATCGAGGCCCGCCCAGCTGGCGATCTGCAAATGGTCGCTGACCAGGCCGGCGGTCAATTGGTCGGCGGGCACCTGGCGCAGATGGGTCAGCGCGGGGGCATAAGTCCCGGCGCGGGCTTCGAGCACCAGTTGGTCGTACACCGGGTCGGCGAAGACCAGCGTCGGCCACAGCAATTGGCTGCATAGCGCCAGACAAAACAGCGGGCGCAAACCGTACAGACGCGGAGGAGGAACAATCAGCGGCATTTCGTCAGCATCCTTACATGGCTAGCCGGAGTCTTTTGCTACTCCCCTGCCTGACAGGTATCAGGAAACCGAATCAATGATTCGGCTAGCTTCAGGACCAGTGTTCCACGCAAGGTTAGTTCAGATATTGAAACGCAATATTTATTCAGATTCGTTTTTTGCCAGAGCCCGCGAACGCAGCGGCTTGCAGCGATGCTCGGGGCAGCTGCGCCGGAGTCCTGCGCAGGCCGCCGACAGCAAAACGCCCGGCCATCCGCATATGCGAAGGCCGGGCGTTGACGGGTCGAGCGACCCCGGGAGAGGTCGGGATTGTTACTGGATGGTGACCGGTCCCAGTTTGCTCATGACAAAACCGACGAACTGCTCAGGGGTCATTTTCTGGCCGTTGAAGTCCACTTCGTTGTTGGCATAACGCAGCTTGGAGACGATGTCGTTGCCTTCCAGCTTGGCCAGCTGGGTGCCCAGCGCCATGCCGCTGACCATGTCGGCGGCCATGCTGCCCTGGTCGGCGATCGCCTTGGCGTCGGTCACGCCGTCCAGCTGCGCCTGCACCGATGCCATGTCGGCGATCATCGGCTTGGACAGCAGCAGGTTCAGGTCCAGCTGGGTGAGCAGTTGCTTGCTCAGTTCGGCCGGCGGCAGCTCCATGGATTGCGGCTTGTTCAGGTCCACCACCAGGCTCAGGCGGCTTTCGCCATTGGTGGTCTTGAACGAGAGGTTTTCCAGGGCGATATGCGGCTGGGCGGCCAGCAGCTTGTCCAGGTCAGCCTTGACCTGGGCCTGCTCGGCCTCGCTCAGGTTCAGCTCGGGCGCTGGCTCCCCGGCGGCTTCGGCCGCGGCGACGGCGTCTTCGTAGGGTTGCAGCTTGTTCTGGTAGACCTGCATCAGCGACATGCCGGAGGCGATGTCGAGGTTCTTCATGCTCCAGGTCATTTGCGCCGAACCGACGGCTTTGCCGTTGAGGGCGACTTCGCCGATCTTGTAGTCGGCACGGCCGGCCAGGTGGGCGCCCTTCTCGTCGGTGGCGCTCTTGATCTGCGAATTCTTGAAGCTGAGCACCGACTGTTTCTCGCCGAACGTGGCCTTGGTGCTGGTCAGCTCCAGGGTGTTGTCTCCGACGTAGAAGCCATAGTTGCTCTTGGTCAGGTTGCTGGCCAGGGTCAGGCCGTTGAGCTCGACCTGCACCGGCGTCTGGTCTTCGGCGACGCTGTTGAGCTTGAGGCTGTCCATGTAGCCTTCGGCCTTGACCTTCTGCGCTTGGGCGCTGGTCGAGAGGTCCAGCTTCAGGCCGGAGAACTTGAGGGTCGACTTGTCGTCCAGGGCCGTCTCCAGCGGCAGCAACTCCAGGTTGCCGGTGGCGGAACGGTCGTAACCCAGGTTGACCACGCCCTTGAGCGGGGAAACATCCTTGGTGGCGGCGAACCATTTCTCGGTCAGGGCGTTCTTTTCCAGCTCGTAGTGACTGGTGGCCATGACCGGCAGCCATTTCAGGGTCATCAGGCGCGAGAACGGCAGCGGGCCGTGTTCGATGCGGTCGACGAACACCAGCTCGACGCCCTCGGCGCTGTCGCCGAACATCTCGCCCTGGCCCTTGAGGCGGTAGCGCGCGGTGCTGCTGAACAGGTTGCGCTCCAGCGATACCAGCTCCAGGCTGGCGGTACCGTTGGAACCGACCATGGCGGCCTGGAGTTCCTTGTTGGCGTCGGCGATAGAGGTTTGCAGCACCCCTTCCAGCTTGGTCCCGGTATACCAGGCGCCGCCGGCACTGATAGCGCCCACCGCGACGACGATTCCTAACAGTACGCCTGCTGATTTATTCATTATTTGACCCGATCGATCCGTTGTTGAAATGTGTGGTCGTCTTCCCTGAACCCGGCACGGGTTGTGGCTCGACTGTGCGTAAAACTGCCGAAGATTAGCACCGGCCAGGCCAGGCGGCCCAACCTTTCCATGTGAAAAGTCGTGAACAGGGGGACGCTGAAAACACAGCCTGTAGCCGCTGGCGCAGCCTGCGATCGACGGCGCAGCCGTCGCTGGGCCGGACGGTGCGTTTCTTCAGGCAGATCGCGGATTCAGGGTTTACGATTGCTGCGCAACCGATCGCAGCCTCGCGGGCTCGGCAGCGGCTACGTAGACGCCGCGTTCCTGTAGTCGCTGGCGCAGCCTGCGATCGGCGGCGCAGCCGTCGCTGGGCCAGACGGTGCGTTTCTTCAGGCAGATCGCGGATTCAGGGTTTGCGGTTGCTCTGCAACCGGTCGCAGCCTCGCGGGCTCGGCAGCGGCTACATGGCTACATGGCTACGTGGCGTGTTCGGAGTATTCGACCTCCAGCGCGTCGAGCTGGTGATCGAAGCTTTTCAGGCGCGCGGTCCAGGTGTAGACCAGCACTTCGAAATCGCGGTTGATCACCGCGCCGCCCGGGGTTTCCGAACGCGGGTCGCAGAAATCCAGTTGATAGCGTTCGCGGGCCATGGCGGCGGCGACATCGGACAGTTCGCGGGCATTGTTCAGCCAGTGGCGACCGTCAGCGGCCTGTTTATCCAGTAATACGCACTGTTTTTTCAGGGCTTCGAGGCTTTTTTCCAGGGGGGTGCCGGTCAACTCGCCCATGACTTCCTGAAAGGTTCGCCCCGGCTGCCAATAACTGCCCCAGAAGTAACGGTCGAATACCGTCTCGACCCGGCGCAGGGCGACTTTGGTGTCCCAGATCGCGACCAGGGTCTTGCCCTGCTCCAGCTGCCTTTTCTTGATTTTCTGGGTCTGGAACGACGTCCAGGCCACGAAAACGATAGCGCTCACCGCAATCAGCGCGCTGGCGCTGTCGAGAAAGATCATGGCCTTGTCGATCTGGTGCGCCAGCATGACACCGTAGAAATAAGTCGCAGAAAGCAGCACCAGTGCGACGATGGCGCACCAGAAGCCGAGAGCATAAGGGTTTTTCATTATTGGAATCCCCATGACCATCACGTGCCTGACCGCTGGCCGAGCACTGGACGCAAGGTGCTCAGCCAACTGTTCAAAGCATAGCAACGGCCTCAGGGTTTGGCGGGGTTCGAGGCTTGCGTTCGTCCGCTTTCCCAGCCACCGCCCAGGGCCAGGAACAGGTCGATCTGACTCATCGCCACCTGGGTGTTGGCCGCGGCCAACTGGGCCCGTACGTCGGTATAGGTGCGGGTCGCCTGCAAGTCGGCGAGGAACGACTCGCGGCCGGCCTGGAAGAAGCGATGGGTCTGGTCGGCGGCCTGGCGCGCCGACTGCTCGGCCTCGGCCAGGGCCTCGCGACGTTGCAACTGGGCACTGTATTGGGCCAGGCCGGTCTGGGTTTCGCGGATGGCGTTGAGCACCACCCCGTCGAAATGCGCCAGGGCGCCCTGGCTGGCGGCTTCGGCCTCATGAATACGTTCGCGGGCGCCGTTGGCCGGTACCGTCCAGCTGATCAGCGGGCCGAAGCCCCAACGGTTGGTGGAGGGTTTGCCGAGGTTGTCGACGATGCCCACGGTGCCGACGGTCGCGCCAATGCTGATGTCCGGGTACAGCGCACCGGTGGCGACGCCGATATCGGCGGTGGCCGCGGCCAGGCGACGTTCGGCCTGGCGCACGTCGGGGCGGCGCTTGAGCAGGGTCGCGCCGTCACCCACCGGCAACAATTGCGCAATGTGCGGCAGCTCGGCGCAGCTGTCGGTGCCGGCCGGCAACTGGTTCAGCGGCTTGGCCAGGAGCATCGACAAGCGGAACAGGCCGGCCTGGCGCGCCGCCTCATAGCGCGGCAGTTCGGCGCGCAGGGACTTGAACTGGGTCTGGGAACGGGTGACCTGGGTTTCGTCGCCACGCCCGGCGTCGCGCAGGCGCTGGATCAGCGCGGTGCTCTGGGCCTGCAGGTCCAGGGAGTGCTCGGCGATCTCGCGCTCTTCGTTGGCCGCGCAAACCTGGGTGTAAGCCCGCACCACGTCGGCCACCAGGGTGATGCGCGCGGTATCGGCCGCCGCCTGGGTGGCATCGGCGTTGGCCTGGGCCGCCTCGATGCCGCGCTGCAGGGTGCCGAACAGGTCGAACTGATAAGAGGTGCTGACGGACAGGTTGCCGACGTTAGCCACCGGCACTTTCTCCGGCAGCAGGAAGGCTTCGCCGGACTCCTGCAGACGCTCGACCCCGGCCTTGACCCCGCCGCTCCAGCCGCCGGCCGCCTGGGCCTCGTCGACCTGGGCGCGGGCCCGCGCCAGGTTGGCCGCCGCGACCCGCAGGTCGGTGTTGGAGGCCATGGCCTGCTGCACCAGTTGGTCCAGGCGCGGGTCCTGGTACAAGCGCCACCAGTCCGCCGGGACCGGCGCCGAGACCACCTTGTCGCTCGATCCGGCCAACTCGCCCTGCAAATCGCCGCGATGCAGCGCCGCGTCGTCCGGCAGGTGATAGTCCGGGCCGACCATCTGGCAGGCTGACAGCAGCAAAAAGCCGAGCCCGGCCGTGGCCACACGCAGGGCGCTGTTCATTGCGCCGGCTCCGAGCGGATTGGCGCCTGATCGTCGATGATCGACACGGTGGCGGTGCGCCCGGCGATCATGCGGAAGTCTTCCGGCACCTCGTCGAAGGCAATGCGCACCGGAATCCGCTGGGCCAGGCGCACCCAGCTGAAGGCCGGGTTGACGTTGGGCAGCAGGTTGGAGCCGCTGCTGCGGTCGCGGTCCTCGATGCCGGCGACGATGCTTTCGACATGCCCGCGCAGCCGCGCGCGATCGCCGACCACGCGGATATCGACGCCCTGGCCGATATGAATGCCGTCGAGCTTGGTTTCCTCGAAATAACCGTCGATATGGAAGGAATTGCTGTCCACCACCGACAACACCGGGCGCCCGGCGGTGACGAATTCCTGGGTGCGTGGCGCGCGGTCGTTGACGTAGCCGTCCACCGGGCTGCGGATCACCGAACGGTCAAGGTTCAGCTGGGCGCTGTCCACCGCCACCTGGGCCTCGGCCAGGGCCGACTGGGCACGGGCCACGCGGGACTGGCTTTCTTCGAGCTGCTCGCGCGGCACCAGGTTGCCCAGGCCGAGGTTACGCCTGGCCTCGCGCTGGGCCTGGGCCAGGGTTTCCTGACGGTCGGCCAGGGACGCCTTGGCCTGGCGCAGGGCCAGGCTGAAACGGTCCTGGTCGATGCTGAACAACACCTGGCCGCGCTTGACCAGCTGGTTGTCGCGCACCTGCACCTGCTGGATCAGCCCGGAGACGTCCGGGGCGATCTGCACGATGTCGGCACGGATATGCCCGTCCCGGGTCCAGGGCGCGAACATGTAGTACATCACCATGCGCCAGACCACCACGACCGCGAAGCTCACCACCAGCAACGTCAGGACCACGCGGCCAATGGTCAATAAAGGTTTTTTCATGTCATCAGGTATCGACTGAGTGAGTCCACGGCGCCGAGCAGCAAAGCGTACAGACCAACGTTGAACAAAGCCCGGTGCCAGACCAGGCGATAAAAATGCAGACGTGTCAGCAACCCGTGGACCACCAGGTACAAGCCATAGGTAAGGCCCATCAGCACCAGCAGCGTGGGCAGGAACACCCCGCTGATATCCAGGTCACCGATCATAAAGGCGCTCCATCGATGCCATGGGGCAGCGGTTCCTCAAGCTCGCCACCGCCGACGAACTCCACACCGGGCAGCAGGGCCAGGCGCAGGCCGCTGAGGGCATGTAGCAGGTGCAAACGGGTTTCGCGGTCGTCCTGGCTGTGGGCATCCAGGGTGCGACGGGCGCGGTCCAGGGTCATCAGCAGGCCGCTCGGCGCCGGCAGGCGTTCGCCGGCCTTGAGGCAGGCCTTGAAGTAGGCGCCGACCTCGGCCACCACCTGGCGCAACAGCACCTGCGCGTTGCCCTGGGCCCGCGGCGCATAGGCCAGCAGGTCCAGCAGGTTCAGGCCGACACGCACTTCGCGCAGGGCGCCGCCGGTGTCCTGGCCGGTCATGGCCAGGCGCGGCAGGTGCTGCATCAGGCGGTCGAGCATCTGCACCCCCAGATGGCGGTGTTCGGCCAGGTTGGCGGGCTCGGTCATGCCGACGATGTCCTGCCAGCTGAAGCGGGTCATGCGCTTGGCCGCCAGTTCCGAGCCGAACGGCCGGGCGACCAGGGTCCAGACAAAGGCGAACAGCAGGCCCATGGGCCCGGCCAGGTTGGAGTTGGCGAAGCTCAGGAAGTCGGCGTCGTAGGCGCCCTGGATGCTGATGAAGGACGAGGTGTTGACGATGGTCAGCAGCATGCCCAGGTAAAAGCGCGGCTGCACCGTGAGGGTGCCGACGCAGATGAACGGCACGGCGAAGGCCAGCACCAGCATCGGGAAATCGTGCAGGTTGGGCAGGATCAGGAACAGGTAGAGGCTGGCGAACAGCACCGACATCGCGGTCCAGAAGAAGAACCGGTAGATCTGCGGCGCCGGGTCGTCCATCGAGGCGAAGAAGCTGCAGGCCACCGCCGCGAGGATCACCGCGCTGCCGCCGTCGGTCCAGCCCAGGAGGATCCACAGCACCGAGGCGACGATGATCGCCAGGACAGTGGAGGCCACCGAATACAGCATCAGCCCGCGGTCGAGGAACGGCGTCAGGCGGCCCAGGCGCCAGTGGCGATAGACCGCGCGCCAGATGTCCTGGCTTTCGCATTGAATGGCGTGTTGCAGGCTGCGGCAGTCCTGCCACAAATCGATCCATTCGCCGAGGCGGTACAGGGCGTTGGAAAACAGCAGCTGGCGTCGGTCGTCAAGGGCTTCGGCGTCCGGTTGCAGCGCTTCGAGCTGGCCGCGCAGGGCCTGCCAGCGCTCGACCGAGGCGCCCTGGGCGGTGCTTTCCAGCCATTGCCCAGCCTGGGCCAGCAGCGGCGCGAACTGCTCCACCAGCTCCGGGGTACGTCGCTCCAGGGCGTACAGGGCATCGTCCAGGGCGTCCACCACGGGCAGCAGGTGGATCATGCGTCCGCGCAGTTCCTTGGTATTGCGCACGGTCTGCGGGCGCGCGCCCTCATGGGGCAACTGGCCGATCATCAGCTCCAGGCTGTTGAAGGTGGCGACCATGGACGCGCGCAAGGCGCTGACTTCTTCGGGCTGCACGTTGCGGCTGAGAAAGCGCTGGCTGTAGGTGGAGGCATCGGCGAACCATTTGCCCGCCGAATCGACGAACACCGGCGCCAGCCGCCGTGGCCAGAACATACTGCCGATCACGGCCGCGCAGACGATGCCGAGGAAGATCTCCTCGGTGCGGGCCTCCGCCACGTCCCACACCCCCAGCGGGTTATCCACCACCGGCAGGGCGATCAGCGGCAGGCTGTAGCCAGCCAGCATCAGCGCGTAGCTGTTGGCGGTGCGCAGGTGCAGGGAGAGGAACAGCAGGATCCCGGTCCACAGGGCGATGATCACCACCAGCAGATAGGGGCTCTGCACGAACATCGGCACGAACAGCACCGCCGCCGAGGCGCCGAGCAAGGTGCCGATCGCACGGTACAGCGCCTTGGAACTGGTGGGCCCGACGAACGGGCTGGAGACGATGTACACCGTGGCCATCGCCCAGTATGGACGCGGCATCTGCATGAGCATGGCGATGTACAGCGCAATCATCGACGCGGCAAAGGTGCGCACGCCGTAGAACCAGTCGCGCGCCGGCGGCACGCCGGTAAAGAATCCGCTCAAGAAGGCACCGCCGGTGGCTGGGCAGCCGACTCGAAGGCGCGGATCACCTTCAGCGCCGCCTCAAGGTCCGCGGGTGTGATGCCTTCCAGCACCTCGCGACGCAGGCGCACCAGCTCGGCTTCCACCGACTGCACCAGCTCGCGACCGGTGTCAGTCAGGCTCAGGCATTTGGCCCGGCGATCGTGGGGGTCCTCGGTACGGCAGGCGTAGCCGGCGCTGCACAGCTGGTCCAGCAGGCGCACCAGGGACGGGCTTTCCATCCCCGCCGCCTGCGCCACCGTCACCTGGCGCACGCCCTCGCCCAGGCGCCCGATCATCAGCAGGGGCACGGCGCAGGCTTCGGAGATTCCATAGTTGACCAGCGTGCTCTGGCAGATCCGCCGCCAATGTCGGGCGGCGACCACCATGCCACTGCTGATATTCATCTGGAGTGATTCGAGAGAGTCGGGCAAAAGAAGGTTCGCACACTGTTAGTTTGCTAACTATCAATGGTGCATGAGGGGGTTAAATCCAGTCAAGTTTTGAAACAATTTAGCGACCGATCGTCGCCGCGAGAAAACCTGGACCGGCTTAGGTACTGAAGATATATATACTTGGTATATACGTTTTTGCAGGAACTGTCCCATGCCCAAACACGCCGTTTTCACGATGAAACTCGAAGCCGACTTGCGCGATCAGTTTATGGCCGAGGCCGAAGCCAGCCATCGCCCCGCATCGCAGATCGTCCGAGAAATGATGCGTCAGTACGTGCAGGAACAACGGGAAGCCCGGGAGTACGAGGCCTTTCTGCAACAGAAGGTCGATACCGCACGCGCATCCATGACCGCTGGGAAAGGCATCGCCAACGATGATCTGGAAGCCACCTTCGCGGCCCGCAGGGCACAGGTAGCGCCCCAGCAATGAAAGTGATCTGGACGCCGCAAGCCGCACAGGACCGTGCAGACATATGGGATTACCTGCATGACCTGAATCCGCAGGCGGCGCTGGACATGGACATACGCTTCAGCCAATCGGCTACGCAACTGGTGCAACATCCTCAAGCCGGGCGCCCCGGATTGATCGCCGGCACCCGCGAACTGATCCCTCATCAAAGCTACCGTCTGGTCTATCAACTCCATCAGGATGCGGTGTGGATCCTGGCGCTGGTGCATACCGCGCGCCAGTGGCCTCCAACCGAAGCCTGATGCCTCAAGCCCCCCGCCCCTTCCTCAACAACACATCCAGCTGATCCACCACTTCCGCCCAGTCGGCGTCGTCGAGGATCTCGTTGCGCAGGAAATCCGCCTGGCTGCTGGTCCAGAAGAAGGCATCCGCCAGGTGCAGTTCCGGCTTGAGCGGCGAATGGGTGGCGATGAAACGGTCGATGCCCTCGGGGTCGTCGGGCAGGCCGAGTTGCTTGAACAGGGCGGGCAGGCTGTGGGATGGGGATTCCATGGGGGCTCCTGAACGGGTTGGGTGTTGGTTGAACCACTGCTGCGCAGTCGATCGCGAGCCAGCTTGCTCCTACAGAAAACAAGCATTTTTGTAGGAGCGAGCTGGTTCGTGAAAGGTGGGTACATACGCCAACAGCGCTAGTAACTGACCTCGCACACCTCGGCATGAGGCACCATTTTCAGGTACTGGTCCATGCTCAGATGCACCAGGTTGTTGTGGTTGCCGGCTTCCAGGTAGATGTCTTTCTGCCGGGTCAGCATCGGATCGATCACCACGTCCAGCCCATAGGATTCACCCAGGGCCGGTACCGCGCCGCGTTCGCAATCGTTGAACAGATGCGCCAGGGTGCTTTCCCGGGTGATCTGCCATTCGTTGCTGCCGCGCACCTTGCTCAGATCCAGGTGACGGCTGGCCGGCAGCACGGCCATCAGGTAGTGGCCGTGACTGTCGTCGAGGATCACCGACTTGGCCACGCGCTCGGCGGGAACTCCCGCCACCCGAGCGGTCTCCAGGCTGCTCGACGAATGTGGATGAGCCACCACGTCAAAATCGCAATGCGCCTGTTCCAGGCTGCGTTGCACGGTTCTTGCCATACGCATGATGCACCTCGGTGTCCTGAACGGCTTTGCAGGACTATGGGTTAACGACTGTCACTCCCTTCACAAAGTCTAGGCCGCGCCGCCCTCGCCCACTGACGAACTTCCGAACGGCACGCGGGCGTGAGGCTGCTCAGAATTCGCTCAATCCCACGCTCTACTAGACTCAAGGACAAGGCCAGCGAACGGCTGGCAACCGAGGCACATGACTCTCCAGGAGGGTCGGATGAACGAGCGTGGGTGGCGGGCGACACTGAAAGGGCTGCTGCTGGGTGTGCTGATCGGCCTGCCGACCGGGCACGCCCAGGCCGTGAAGCCAGTGGTGGTGCTCACCGTCAACGATGTGATCAGCCCCGCCAGCGCCGACTACGTGGTGCGCGGCCTGGACAAGGCCGCCGACGAGCACGCCCAACTGGTGGTGCTGGGCATCGACACCCCGGGCGGCCTCGACACCTCGATGCGCTCGATCATCAAGGCGATCCTCGCCAGCCCGGTGCCGGTGGCCAGCTACGTCGCCCCCAGCGGCGCCCGCGCCGCCAGCGCCGGCACCTACATCCTGTATGCCAGCCACATCGCCGCGATGGCCCCGGGCACCAACCTCGGGGCCGCCACCCCGGTGCGGGTCGGCATGCCGGGGCAGCCCGACCCGGGCGGCAACCCGCCCGCCGCGCCACGCTCGGACAAGAACCCGGAGCCGGACACCGACACCCTCAGCCACAAACAGATCAACGACGCCGCAGCCTATATCCGTGGCCTGGCGCAATTGCGCGGACGCAATGCCGAATGGGCGGAACAGGCTGTGCGCGAGGCCGTCAGCCTACCGGCCCAGGAAGCCTTGAAGCTGAAGGTGGTCGACTATGTCGCCGATGACCTGAACGGCCTGCTCAGGCAACTCGACGGCAAGTTCCTCATCGCCGCCGGCCAGGCGGTGCAGCTGCATACCCTGGGGGCGGCGGTGATCCATCACGACCCGGACTGGCGCACGCAGCTGCTGTCGGTCATCACCCACCCCAGCGTGGCGCTGATCCTGATGATGATCGGCATCTACGGGCTGTTCTTCGAGTTCGTCAACCCGGGCACCGCGGTGCCCGGCGTACTCGGCGGCATCTGCCTGCTGCTCGGTTTGTACGCCTTGCAACTGCTGCCGGTGAACTACGCCGGCGTGGCCCTGATCCTGCTGGGCATCGCCTTCATGGTCGCCGAAGCCTTTCTACCGACCTTCGGCGTCATCGGTTTCGGCGGCATCGTCTCCTTTGTCGTCGGCGCGGTGATCCTGATGGACACCGATGTCCCGGGCTATGGCATTCCCCTGCCGCTCATCGTCGGCCTGGCGGTGGTCAGCGCGCTGCTCCTGGCGACGCTGGCGAGCATGGCGCTGCGCGCGCGACAGCGCCAGCAGGTGGCCGGCGACGCGGGGCTGGTGGGCAGTGTCACGGCGATCACCGCGGTGCAAGCGGGCAACCCTTACAACGGCTGGGTGCTGTTGCAGGGCGAACACTGGCAGGTCCTGAGCGCAACGCCGCTGCAAACCGGACAACAGGTACGGGTGGTGGCGCGCAAGGGGCTGCTTCTGGAAGTGACGACGGCCGAGGCCGCGCCGCGAGGAGGATGAAATGGGTCTGGAATTGGGTTTTGGCGCGCTGCTGGCGCTGCTGTTGGCGCTGGCGGTCTCGACGTTTCGCATCCTGCGCGAATACGAGCGCGGGGTGGTGTTCCAGCTCGGGCGCTTCTGGAGGGTCAAGGGGCCGGGGCTGGTCCTGCTGATTCCGGTCGTCCAGCAGATGGTCCGCGTCGACCTGCGCACCGTGGTGCTCGACGTGCCGCCGCAGGATGTGATCACCCGCGACAACGTCTCGGTCAAGGTCAACGCCGTGCTGTATTTCCGCGTGCTGGACTCGCAGAAGGCGATCATCCAGGTCGAGGATTTCCTCATGGCCACCAGCCAACTGGCCCAGACCACCCTACGCGCGGTGCTGGGCAAGCACGAGCTGGACGAACTGCTGGCCGAGCGCGAACGCCTGAACGCCGATATCCAGCAGGTGCTGGACGCCCAGACCGACGCCTGGGGCATCAAGGTGGCGAACGTCGAGATCAAGCATGTCGACCTCAACGAATCGATGATCCGCGCCATCGCCAAGCAGGCCGAAGCCGAGCGGGAACGCCGGGCCAAGGTGATCCACGCCGAAGGCGAATTGCAGGCCTCGGAAAAACTCATGCAGGCCGCCGAAATGCTCGGCCGCCAGCCCGGCGCCATGCAACTGCGCTACATGCAGACCCTGGGCGCGATTGCCGGCGACAAGAGCTCGACCATCGTTTTCCCGCTGCCCATCGAATTTCTCAAGGGCATGGCGGACTTGTCGCCGAAGAGCTGAGACGCGTTTGCGGGACTGCGCTGACCGCCCTGCTGCGCCACTGTTCCAGCGCCGCGTAAGGCGCCTGCGCCCATTGCTCCAGCTGCTCCCGCAGCCACGCTGAAGCCTGTTGCTGCTTGCCCTGGCGATCATCGACAAAGGCCTGCGCCGGCTGCTTGGCATGCTGGCCGATACGGGCGAAGGCCGTCCTGCGTTGCTCGGCGCCCAGGCCGAGAAAATCGCCCAGGTGGCCGTCCATGGCGGCGGGCAGCTGGCTGTAGTTCAGTGCCAGGCCATGGTGTTCGCGGCAGTGTTCCAGCCCCAGCTGCAACAAGCGCCCCAAACGCCGGGCGACCCAGCTTTCCCGGTCCTGGAAAGGCTCGCCGTCGTCCAGCGCGCACGGTCCGATCAGGCCCGGCGTCATGTGCATGCCGGCCCGGCGCAGATGCGACACGGCGATTTCCAGCGGGTCGCGATACACAAACAGCCACGGCGTATCGGCGAAGCACTGGCGCAGCAGCGGCAGCTCGCCGATGTTCCAGGCATCGAGCTTGATCACCAACCGCTGCTCAGTACCACGGCGTACCTGCCCATAGGCCGACAGCAGGCCCACAAGCGCGGCAGCCCGCTCCTGTGGCGCCAGCGAGCCGCGCAGCAGGGCATCCAGCGGCGGCGGTTCGGACACCACGATATGGTCGTCCAGGCAGGCCAGCATCTGGCTGAGCAGGGTCGAGCCGCAGCGCGAGGCATGAAAGATAAAGGCGCTGGGAGCCAGGCCCGGGCTGCGTTGACGCCATTCGGTCAGGGCAGACAAAGGCGTCTGGCGGCGGAACGCCTGATTGAACGGCAGGCGCAGAGCCTCTTCGACCGCCTCGCGGAAAAACGGCTGCGACAGCGGCCTGTCGCCGAACCAGCACCAGTCGACCCGCCATTCGTCACCCGGCTGCCAGAGGCGGATCGGCAACCAGCCGTGCAGGTTCAGGCCATCCATTGTTCATTCCACAGACGCCGTCCCTGGCGCATGGCCGAACGCAGGTCTTCGCGGGTGAACGCCAGGCCACGCTCGGCCGCCAGGGCCAGGGTGCGCTCGATAAAGGCTTCGCTGTCGGTCGGCGCCTGCAAGGCCTGGCACAGCGCGGTGTCCTCTTCAAGCAGCCGGCAAAACCGCGCGAAGTCCAGGGCCGCGCGGCCCAGGCCAGGCGCCGGGGTGGTCGGCGCTCCGGCGGCAATCGCCTGTTCCAGCCAAGGGTCGGGGCGACAGTCGAGTACCAGATTAATACGTGCCTGAGTGTCGTAGTTATCCACCCGATGCGGGCGCGACAGGTCGAGAAACCAGCACTCTCCCGCCAGCATCGGCATGCGCTGCCCGTCGAGCAGGAAATCCACCCGCGGCGGGCTGAGCAGGGGGATATGCAGGCGCAGGTCGGCGTCCGGGCCGCCCAGGTCGTAGTCGCGGTGTTCATGAATGCGCGCCCCCGACCCCAGCCGCAGCAGGCGCGCCGAGACGATCCGCAACGGCAAGTGCCGCAATGCCTGTTGCCAGTCCGGGTCCTGCCGCCAGGGCTCGCGCTGCACCGGCAGGCCCTTGCCCGGCGCCAGCTCGGAGGGCGCGTCAAGCGCCGAGATCAAGGCCACGCCGCTCCAGTCGCCTTCGTAATAACCGCCGTTGAAGTGGCCCTGCCAGGCGCTCGCGTCGATTCGCGCCAGGGCGCGCAACAGCCGCGGCAGGTCCACGCTGACGGGCAGGCGGGCGAACGCCGGACGGCTCATGAGGCCGGCAGCACCTGGCGCTCGACCAGCCAGCCGAGCAATTGCCCCAGGCAGTCCTCGACCGATTGAGCGCCGGTATCCAGTTCCAGCGCCGCCCGTGGCGGCTCGTAGGGCGCCGAGATACCGGTGAACCCCGGCAACTCGCCGCTGCGGGCGCGGGCGTAATGACCCTTGGGATCGCGCTGCTCGCAGACCGCCAGCGAGGCGCTGCACCAGACTTCCAGGTAGTCCTCGCCCAGGCGCCGGGCGAACAGCTCACGCTGCTCGATCAGCGGGGCGATCATCGCCAGGATCACGATCTGCCCGTTGTCCACCAGCAGGGCCGCCAGCTCGCTGGCGCGACGGATATTTTCCCGGCGGTCGGCCTCGGCGAACCCCAGGTCGCGGTTCAGGCCGCCGCGCAAGGCATCGCCGTCCAGCACCAGGCTCTGCCGACCGTGCTGGAACAGCCCGGCCTGCAGCGCCTGGGCCAGGGTCGACTTGCCCGCCGCCGGCAGGCCGGTCAACAGGATCGCCACACCGCGATGGCCATTGCGTGCCTCGCGCTGGGCCCGGCTGACGCTGGCCTGGGGGGCCTGCAGGTTATTGTCTTTGGGCATGGGCCACCGGCGTGCTGATGTTGCCCGCCGCCCAGTCGGCCTCGCGGCTGGCCAGCGCCGTGGCGATGGACTGCACCTGGGTCGATTGCACCTCGTCGGGCAGCGGGTCGAGGCCGGCGCTGGCGAAGATCTGCCCGTAGGCGTTGCGCAGGTCGGCATAGGCCAGGTCGCGCCGCAGGTCCGCCTGCAAGGTGTTCAGCTCGCCCTGGATCAGGTCCAGTTCGCCGATGCCGTTGGCCTGGTAGCGGTTGCGCAGCTGGCCGACGATCTGCCCGTCGATATCCGCCAGCTCCTGGCTGGTCTTGAACTGGCGCAAGGCGTCGCGGTAGTTGGCGTTGGCCACGTAGACCTGGGCCAGCACGGCAATCGACATGGCCTGGCGACGGGCCGCGGCGACGTCTTCACCGGCCTTGGCGGTGTCGATGGCTGCCGGCGCGGAGAGCACATTGAACAGGTTCCAGGTGACCTTCACCCCGTAGTCGGCCCACTTGTCGTTGACCAGGAACGAGTTGCTGTCGTAATGCCCGCCGGCGGAGAACTCCAGGCCCGGCAGCAGGCGCAGCATGGCCTTGCGGGTTTCCGCGGCGCTGATGCGGCTCTGGTAATCCTGCTCACGCAGTTCCGGGCGGCTGGTCAGGGCCTCGTGCTCGAGGCGGGCCATATCGACCTTGAGTTCCGGCACCGGGTAATCGTCGCTGGTCGCCAGGGTCAGGTGGGTGGTCATCGGCAGGTTGATCAGGGTCGCCAGCTCGGTCTTGGCCAGGGACAACGCCCGGCGCTGCTCCTCCAGCTGGCGCGTGGCCTCGATCAGCGAGCGCTGGTAGGCCAGGGCCTGCACCGGGTCGCCGATGCGTTGCTGGCTCATGCTCTGGCTGTTGCTGCGGGCCTGCTCGACCCGGCCCATGAGGCTGTCGATCTGCTTGAGCAGGCGTTCGGCCGCCACCGCCCGCCAATAGGCCGAGCGCACGTCCTGGACGATGGTGTTGATCACCTTGCGCCGACGCTCCTGGACAATCAGTCGCTGGTCGCCCTGCTGCTTGGCGTTGATGTAGCTGACGCCGAAGTCCAGGACGTTCCAGACCATGGTCAGGTCGGCCACCCTGCGGTCCCGGTCCTGGGAGGTCGAAGGTTCCAGGGACTGGGTGCCGGTCTCCACGCTCTGGCTGCTGGAGGCGCTGACGTTGTTGCGCCCCACGTAGCCGGCGGAGAGGGCCATGCGCGGCAGCATGTCGAAACTGGCGAGGTCCAGCTGGCGCTTGGCCAGGGCCTCTTCCATGATTTTCAAGCGGCCCTCGAGGTTGTACTTCACCGCCCGGGCCATGGCCTGGTGCAGGGTCAGCGGGCCGCTCAGCGGTTCCTGGTCCTTGTACATGCTCTGCAGGTCGCTCCTGGCGCGCTGCTCACTGGCACTGCGTTCGATCGGTTTACTGCTGACGGCACAACCGCTGACCATCAGCGCCAACAAGCTGACCCCGAACAACTTCTGACTTTTATTCATCCTTGTCTCGCCCCTGGGTGCCGCATCGTATTTATGTAGTGTTTCAGGCCTGCATTGCGCTGACGCCGGCCTGTTCGAATGCCTTGGCCAGATCGCGGATCGGCCGTTGTTCTGTGTCTTGCATCACTTGCAATTGCTGGGTCAGCGACGGTGCCCCGAACACCCCGCGCCCGCCCTGGGAAAGATCGCCAGTCTTGGCCTTGTCGCCGAAAGACTTCAGCGAACCGCCATCCTCGGCGGAGTCCTGGTCGAACAGCAGCGACAGCGTGCTTTGGCTGAACACCCCGCCATCGCCGCCACCGAAGCCGAGGAAGCCATGGCCATTGCCATCGCCCCCGGCATCGCTGCTACCGAACACCTGGGCAATGAAGCTCGGCGCCAGGGCCCCGCGATTGATGAAAATATCCCCCAGCGGCCGGATGCCATCGCCCAGCACCCGCTGCTCGAACAGCGGCGCGAAGGCCAGTGGCGAGCCCAGGTCGCCAACGGGTGGCGTGGTGACCGTGGGTTGCAACGGCACATAAGGCGGCAGCGGCGGAACCACCGGGTCGCTCGAACGGAATTCCGGATCGCCCACCGGCAGCTGCGTGGGTGGGTTGGCCGCCGGCACGGTGTTGATCGCGTAGTTGTTGGAGTCGGTGCTGCCAGCGCCGGTATTGCCGAAGGAGTCGCTCACCCCGCTGTTGTTCAGGGTGATCAGGTTGCTGGTGTCGCTGATATTGGCGGTTGGCGTCAGGGTCGCGGTCCAGGTCCGGCCGCCGTCGCTGCTGCCCAGGGCGCTCAGGGTGCCGTTGGCCACCGTCAGGTCCGAGTTGGTGAAACCGCTCACCGCTTCGCTGAAGGTGATGGTCACGCTGCTGGTCTGGCCCACGCCGAGGCTGCTGTTGGCGACCACGATGGTCGCGGTCGGCCGCTGGGTATCGATCAGGTAATTGTTCGAATCCGTGCTGCCCAGCCCGGTATTGCCCGAGGCGTCGCTGACCCCGCTGTTGTTCAGGGTGATCAGGTTGCTCGTATCGCTGAGGTTGGTGTTCGGGGTGAAGGTCGCGGTCCAGGTGATGCCGCCATCGCTGCTGCTCAGCGCGCTCAAAGTGCCGTTGGTCACCGTCAGGTCGCTGTTGTCGAAGCCGCTCACCGCCTTGCTGAAGGTGATGGTCACCAGGGACGTGTCGCCCACGGCCAGCATCGGGTTGGCGACCACCACGGTAGCGGTGGGGCGCACGGTGTCGATGACGTAGTTGGCCGAGTCGGTGGTGCCGCTGCCGGCGTTGCCGACGGCGTCTATCACTCCGGCATTGTTCAGGGTGATCTGATTGCTGCTGTCGCTGATGTTGATGGCCGGGGTAAAGGTGGCGGTCCAGGTCACCCCGCCATCGCTGCTGCTCAGGGCCCCCAGGGTACCGTTGGCCACTGTCAGGTCCGAGTTGGTGAAGCCGCTGATCGCCTCGCTGAAGGTGATGGTGACCGTGGTGGTTTCGCCCGCTTTCAGGGCCGTGTCGGCCAGCACGATGGTGGCGGTCGGCCGACCGGTGTCGATGATGAAATTGTTCGAGTCGGTGCTGCCGCTGCCGGCGTTGCCCGCCGCGTCACTGACCCCGCTGTTGTTGAGGCTGATCAGGTTGGTCGCATCGCTGACGTTGACGTTCGGGGTGAAGGTCGCGGTCCAGGTGATGCCGCCGTCGCTGCTGCTGACCGCGCTCAGGGTGCCGTTGCTCACCGTCAGGTCACTGTTGTCGAAACCGCTGACCGCCTCGCTGAAGGTGATGGTCACCAGGCTGGTTTCGCCAATCGGCAGGATCGGGTTGGCCACCACTATGGTCGCCGTTGGGCGAGCCGTGTCGATGACATAGTTGTTCGAATCGGTGGTGCCGCTGCCCGTATTACCCGAGACATTGATCACGCCGCTGTTGTTCAGGGTGATGACGTTGCTAGTATCGCCGACACCCACAGTCGGCGTGAAGGTAGCGGTCCAGGTGATCCCGCCATCGCTGCTGCTCACCGCGCTCAAGGTACCGTTGGCCACCGTCAGGTCGCTGTTGTCGAAACCACTGACCGCCTCACTGAAGGTGATGGTCACCAGCGAGGTTTCGCCAGCCTTCAGGGCCGTGTCGGCGATCACGAGGGTGGCCGTCGGCACTACGGTTTCGATGCTGTAGTTGGCTGAGCTGGTGGTCCCGGTACCGCTGTTGCCGGCCACGTCGGTGAAACCGGTGTTGTTCAGGGTGATCAGGTTGCTCAGGTCGGTGATGCCCGCCGTCGGGGTGAAGGTGGCGGTCCAGGTGATACCGCCGTTGCTGCTGCTCACTGCGCTCAGGGTACCGTTGGCCACTGTCAGGTCGCTGTTGTCGAAACCGCTCACGGCTTCACTGAAGGTGATGGTCACCAGCGAGGTTTCGCCGGCCTTGAGGGTCGAGTCGGAGAGGACGATGGTGGCGGTCGGACGCAGGCTGTCGATGGCGTAGTTGTTGGAGTCGGTGGTGCCGCTGCCGGCGTTGCCCGCCCCATCCGTAATGCCGGTGTTATCCAGGGTAATCAGGTTGCTGCTGTCGCTGATACTGGCAGTCGGGGTGAGGGTCGCCGTGTAGGTGATGTTGTCGCTGGTGCTCAAGCCGCTCAACGTACCGTTGGCCACGGTCAGGTCAGCCAGGGTGAAGCCGGTCACCGCCTCGCTGAAGGTGATGGTCACGGTACTGGTCTGGCCCACGCCCAGGGCGCTGTCGGCGACCACTATGCTCGCCGTCGGACGCACGGTGTCGATCGCGTAGTTGTTGGAATCGGTGGTGCCGCTGCCGGCGTTGCCCGAGGCGTTGGTCACCCCGCTGTTATCCAGGGTGATGACGTTGCTGGTGTCAGTGATGCTCGACGTCGGGGTGAAGGTGGCAGTCCAGGTGATGCCACCGTCGCTGCTGCTGACCGCGCTCAAAGTGCCGTTGGCGACGGTCAGGTCGGCGTTGCTGAAGCCGCTCACTGCCTCGCTGAAGGTGATGGTCACCAGCGAGGTTTCACCGATCTTCAGGTTGTTATCCGCCACCACGATGGTCGCGGTCGGCAGGACGGTGTCGATGCTGTAGTTATTGGAGTTGGTGGTGCCGCTACCGCTGTTGCCGGCCAGGTCGCTGACCCCGGTGTTGTTCAGGGTGATCAGGTTGCTGGCATCGGCGATGCCGACGGTCGGGGTGAAGGTCGCGGTCCAGGTGATACCGCCATCGCTGCTGCTCACGGCCGTCAGGGTGCCGTTGGCGATGCTCAAGTCGGCGTTGGTGAAGCCGCTCACCGCTTCGCTGAAGGTAATGGTCACCAATGAGGTTTCACCGGCGCTGAGAGTACTGTCGGCGACCACGATGGTCGCGGTCGGCCGCACCGTATCGATGGCGTAGTTATTGGAATCGGTGGTGCCGCTACCGGCGTTGCCGGCCAAGTCGGCGATGCCGGTGTTATCCAGGGTGATCAGGTTGCTGGTGTCGCTGATGCTGGCGCTCGGGGTGAAGGTCGCGGTCCAGGTGATGCCGCCATCGCTACTGCTCACCGCGCTCAAAGTGCCGTTGGCAATGCTCAGGTCGGCGTTGGTGAAGCCGCTCACCGCTTCGCTGAAGGTGATGGTCACCAGCGAGGTTTCGCCAATTCTCAGCGCGGTATCGGCGACCACGATGGTCGCGGTCGGCCGCACCGTATCGATCGCGTAGTTGTTGGAGTCGGTGGTGCCGCTACCGGCGTTGCCGGAGGCGTTGGTGACGCCGGTGTTGTCCAGGGTGATCAGGTTGGTGGCATCGGTGATGCTGGTGCTCGGAGTGAAGGTGGCGGTCCAGGTAATGCCGCCGTCGCTGCTGCTCACCGCGCTCAGGGTGCCGTTGGCCACGGTCAGGTCGGCGTTGCTGAAGCCGGTCACCGCCTCGCTGAAGGTGATGGTCACCAGTGAGGTTTCACCGATCTTCAGGGCGTTGTCCGCCACCACTATGGTCGCGGTCGGCAGGACGGTGTCGATGCTGTAGTTGTTGGAATTGGTGGTGCCGCTGCCGGTGTTGCCGGCCAGGTCGGCAATGCCGGTGTTGTTCAGGGTGATCAGGTTGCTGGCATCGTTGATACCAACGGTCGGGGTGAAGGTGGCGGTCCAGGTGATGCCGCCGTCGCTGCTGCTCACCGCGGTCAAAGTGCCGTTGGCGATGCTCAGGTCGGCGTTGGTGAAGCCGCTGACTGCTTCGCTGAAGGTGATGGTCACCAGCGAGGTTTCACCGGCGCTGAGAGCACTGTCGGCGACCACGATGGTCGCGGTCGGCCGCACCGTATCGATCGCATAGTTGTTGGAATCAGTGGTGCCGCTGCCGGCGTTGCCGGACAAGTCGGCGATGCCGGTGTTATCCAGGGTGATCAGGTTGCTGGTGTCGCTGATGCTGGCGCTCGGAGTGAAGGTCGCGGTCCAGGTGATGCCGCCATCGCTGCTGCTCACCGCGCTCAAAGTGCCGTTGGCAATACTCAGGTCGGCGTTGGTGAAGCCGCTCACCGCTTCGCTGAAGGTGATGGTCACCAGCGAGGTTTCGCCGATTCTCAGTGCGGTATCGGCGACTACGATGGTCGCGGTCGGCCGCACCGTGTCGATCGCGTAGTTGTTGGAGTTGGTGCTGCCCTGGCCCAGGTTGCCCACACTGTTCTGGACGCCGGTGTTGTCCAGGGTGATCAGGTTGGTGGCATCGGTGATGCTGGCGCTCGGGGTGAAGGTGGCGGTCCAGGTAATGCCGCCGTCGCTGCTGCTCACCGCGCTCAGGGTGCCGTTGGCGACGGTCAGGTCAGCGTTGGTGAAACCCGTCACCGCCTCGGAGAAGGTGATGGTCACCAGCGAGGTCTCACCGATCCTCAGGGCATTGTCGGCCACCACTATGGTCGCCGTCGGGTGCGCGGTGTTGATCACGTAGTTGCCCGAGTCCGTGGTGCCGCTACCGGTGTTGCCGGCCAGGTCGGCGATGCCGGTGTTGTTCAGGGTGATCAGGTTGCTGCTATCGCTGATGCCATCGGTCGGGGTAAAGGTGGCGGTCCAGGTGATGCCGCCATCACTGCTGCTCACCGCGCTCAAGGTGCCGTTGGCAATACTCAGGTCGGCATTGGTGAAGCCGCTCACCGCTTCGCTGAAGGTGATGGTCACCAGGGAAGTTTCGCCCGCCGTCAGGGTGCTGTCGGCGACCACGATGGTCGCGGTCGGGCGCACCGTATCGATCGCATAGTTGTTGGAATCGGTGGTGCCGCTGCCGGCGTTGCCGGCCAGGTCGGCGATGCCGGTGTTGTCCAGGGTGATCAGGTTGGTCGTATCGGTGATGCTGGCGCTCGGGGTGAAAGTGCCGGTCCAGGTGATGCCGCCGTCACTGCTGCTCACCGCGGTCAAGGTGCCGTTGGCGATGCTCAGGTCGGCGTTGGTGAAGCCGCTCACCGCTTCGCTGAAGGTGATGGTCACCAGCGAGGTTTCACCGACCCTCAAGGCGTTGTCCGCCACCACTATGGTCGCGGTCGGCCGTACGGTATCGATCGCATAGTTATTGGAGTCGGTGGTGCCGACCCCGGCGGTGCCCAGGCCATTGATGACCCCGGTGTTATCCAGGGTGATGACGTTGCTGGTATCGGTGATGCTCGAAGTCGGGGTGAAGGTGGCGGTCCAGGTGATGCCGCCGTCGCTGCTGCTCACCGCGGTCAGGGTGCCGTTGGCGATGGTCAGGTCGGCGTTGGTGAAGCCGGTCACCGCCTCGCTGAAGGTGATGGTCACCAGCGAGGTCTCGCCGATTTTCAGCGCGCTGTCCGCCACCACTATGGTCGCGGTGGGCGGTGGTGCATAGGCGGTATTGAGGATGCCGCCGTCGTTGTAGATGGTCGCCACCGACGTCGGCGAAGTACCGGTGCTGCCACCGCCCAGCGCTACGCCACCGGCGCCACTGGCCGCCGCGTTACCGCTCAGCGCGGCGAAGTTGGCCGCGGTGATCAGGAAGGTGCCCTTGTTCCAGACCGCGCCGACGCCGCGGCCGCCAATCCCGCCATTGCTGGCGTTGCTGCCTTGGCCGCCACCACCGCCACCGCCGCCGCCCGCGCCGATGTTGTTGCTGATGGTCGAGGTGCCGATCACCGTGAGGGTGCCGCTGGAGGCGTTGTAGATCCCGCCGGCGGCATTGCCGCCCGCGCCGCCGACCTTGTCCCAACCCGCGCCGCCGCCGCCACCGCCGATGGAAATCGTGCCGTTGGTGGCCGTGGCGCCGTTACCGCCGTTGCTGTAATAAGACACGCCCACGCCACCGGCGCCGCCGGTGCTGGTACCGCCGCGACCGCCCATGTGGGTGGCGTCGTAACCGCCGCCATAACCGCCCACGCCACCGCTGCCAGCCTGGCCGCCCAGTGTGCCGGTGCCGGGGCCGGCGGAACCGCCGTGGCCGCCACCCTGGCCACCCAGCCCGCCGCCGCCGCCACCGCCACCGCCGTAGAACGCGCCGGTGACACCGCCGCCACCGCCGCCGCCCGAGGCCGCGTTGGAGGTCACGGTGACGTTGTTGAGGGTGAGGTTGCCGGCGTTGAAAATCCCCCCGGCCATGGCGCCGGTCGCGCCATACCCGCCGTTGCCGCCGTTGCCCGAGACCAGGCCCCGGGTGATCACCAGGCCATCGAGGGTCACGGTACTGCCCGCGGTCACTTCGATGACGCGGGTGCGGTACTGACCGTCGAGGATCACGTCCGCCGCGCCGTCGTTGTTCAGGTCGCCGTCGATGGTCACGTTCTTGTTGACCAGCAGTTCGGAGGTCAGCTGCACCGTCATGCCGCTGCTGAAGGTGACGATGTCGCCGTTCTGCGCCGACGCCAACGCCGCCCGCAACGAACCCACGCCGGTGTTGGCGTTGTTGGTGGCGGTCCAGGTCGCCAGCCCCCACTGATAATCCTGCATGGCCTGGGTGGACAGCACGTTGGCGCTTTCGATGGTGCCGGTGGCGATCTCCAGTTCCCAGTCGCCCCCCAGGCCGGTGCGGTCGCTGGAGGCGGCCACGTCGCGACCGGTGAGTTGCGCCAGCGAGTCGACGAAACTCAGGCCGCGTTCGCCCTCGGCGGTGTAGCAGCCGTAGATCAGGATATCGCCGCCGGCGTTCATGTCCTGGCCGATGTCCGCCAGCACCGCGCTGCGCGCCTGGACGTTGTCAGCCGAGAGGTAGCTGTTGCCCAGCCACAGGTCGCCGGCATTGCCGTGGGCGATGATCTGCACCGAACTGACGCCCTGGTGCTGGTCCAGGTAATCGGCGATCTGCTGCAGGCCATCCTGGTTCGCCCCCAGTTGCACCACCTGGGTGCCGGGCGCCAGGCCCTGGAGCAGACTGTCGGCGTCCTTGACCCGCGAGTCGACGAACACCACCGTCAGCCCCGGCACCGCGGTCGGGGTCGCGGCAGGCGCTGCATCGGCCTGGCCATGGGTGTCCTGGCTGACGCTCGGCTGATCGGCGGCGGTCGGCGTCTTGGCCACGTCCGTGGTGGTGTGGCTGTCCGGCTGGGCGACATCGGCCACCGTCGCCGCCACCGCACCGTCGAACAGCATGCGCGGCTCCAGCGGCATGATCATCGGAGAAGCCAGGGCATTCGCCCGCCCAGTGGCCCGCTGATTGACCCGCGACTTGCCTTTGCTCCACCACATGATGCTCACCCGGACTCGAACGTGCTGAAAGGTGCAAATGAAAACCGCGGTCAACGGACCGCGGCGTCGGATTTCATGCGAATGACATTGGCGGCGCTGGATGCCCCGTCTTTCCAGAAGGACAGCTCCGCATACTTCTCGAACAGGTCCGGCGGCAGGATGGTGCGCCGCGACTGCAGCGCCACCCGCGCCTTGACCTTGTGCAGGCCCGCGACCCCCAGCGCCTGGTCGAACTCGGGCGCGTCGTAGGCCAGGCGGTCGAAATCGTGTTCGAACCAGGGTTCGTCGATAAAGTCGTAGATCAGCCGCATCACCCGCTCCGGGGCCTGGCTCAGCAGGTCGTAGTCGACGATCAGCAGCGAATCGGCGTTTTCGCCGTAATAGGCTTCTTTCAAGGCGGTCCAGGCATACCCCACCAGCCGGTTGTGCTGGGCCAGGGTTTCGCAGCGGCTGTAGACCGAGTTGCGCTCGACCGCATCGCCGAACAGCTTGGTGTTTTCGAAAGGGTTGGCCCGGTACAGCCGTTCCAGGCTGTCCATGACCCAGGCGACATTGCGCACACAGGCGATGGTCTTGGCCTTGGGAAACAGGTCCTTCAAGGCCGGCAGGCGCGCGCACCATTGGCGATTGGTGTCGAAGACAACAGGTTTATCGGCCTTGTCGGCGTAGTAGGAGTCGAACAGCCCGCGCAGCAGGCGGCGGCGCATATCGATGTCGATGACCGCGCCGAATTCGCTGCCGGCGCTGCATTGTTCGAGGATGCCGCTGAACAGCGCACCCACCGGGCTGGTCATGCCGGCGTGAAAGCGCGGGTTCTGCAGCAGGATGGCCGACAGCAGGGTCGACCCTGAGCGCGGTAAACCGGAGATAAAATGGAACTGCGGCAATCCCTTCACCCTAGCTATAAGTCCATTTGTAGGGAAAAGCGTAGTGCAAGGTCAGAAAACCAACTAGTGGTGCTTTGATATCAATTCGAAGCAAAAACCATAAAAACGTGTGTTTTAAAAACACTCGCCGCTCTGGGACTGGACGTGAACCGATTAAGCCACTGCTGGCCCTGAATTCTGCCTTTCGTCATCGACCGGCTCACAGGCCGATTTTTTGCGCAAAACCGCCCAAGACCGCTATCCCGCAGGTTTCCCAGCCTGGGTGCACAGTGCTTGCACCGACGCCTGGCCCTGCGCCACGCCGCATATCACCAGCAACCGCGCCGTGACTCCGCCGGCGGTGAACTCGCCGGTTTTTCGCCATTGCGCCGGCAGCGGGGCGAATTCGTCGGGTTGGTCGGCCGTGCCGATCAGCCAGACGCGACCACTGCCCACCGGCAACGCCGACAGCCGGTCGAGGTAAAGCCTGTCAGCCTGCTGCTCGACCAGGGTGCCGAAACCATAGGCGTTGGGCCGAGTGGAGACGCCGGCGGGCGTGGGCGGGGTGTAGAGCAGCGGCTGGGCGTCGGTACGGTTGTAGTAGACGTAGCTCAGGTACCACAGCAGGTCGCTGGTAACGATCCGGTCGCCGGCCACGTAGCGCTGGTTCACGTAGTCCACCAGCACGCTGATCTGATCGCTGCTATCCACCGTGGCGTTGTTGTTCAGGCCGACCCCCTCGGCCCCGGCGAACAGCAGCAGGACCGCCAGCGCCAGCGCGCGGGCATGCACCTGGGCATGCTCCAGCAGCCGGTCGATCGCCATCGCGAAAAGCAGCGGCAGGCCCAGGGCATAGGCCGTCAGGTAGCGCTCGATGAACACCGGCGAAACGAATGACACCGCAAACACCAGCAACAGCGGCAGCACGCTGTAGGTCGCCAGCAGCCAGCTCCAGCGCCAGGGCGTGCGGTCGCGCCAGGCGAGCATTGCGACAACGCTCAGCACCAGCAGCGGCAGGCCCGCGAACAGCAGCGGGGAACGGCTTTCGCCATCGTCCTGGGTCAGCAATTGCCAGACCATCGAGGGCAATGAAAAAAACTCCACCGACGGTTCCCAGCCCACATCGCCGCTGGCTTTCAGCTGGTCGATATGCTGCAACAGGTCCACCAGCCCCGGCAGCCAGGGGGTGAACAGCATGACGATGGCGAGGTTGGCCAGCCACCAGCCCGGCTGGTTGATCGCCCGGCTCGCAGGCGTCGCTTGCAGGCGCAACAGCAACAGGTACGCCCAGTGGGCAAGCACACAGAGCGCGGTGAAATAGTGGGTGTAGAACGCCGCGCTCATCAGCAGCGTGTAATACACCAGATAGCGCTGGCGTGCGGGCTGCCTGAGCCAGTACACCAAGGCCAGGGTGGCGCCGAGCAGCCACACCCCCAACAAGGCATACATGCGCACTTCCTGGCTGTAGCGCACGGCGGTGGGCAGCAGGGCTAGCAGGAACCCGGCGAGGATCGCCGCACGGCGGCTGGCGATCTGCGCCACCAGCCACACCCCCAGGCCGACACAGACGATCCCCGGCCAGGCGCTGAAACTGCGAATGGCAAAGATGCCGTCGCCAAACAGCGCGATCCAGCCGCGCAGCAGCATGAAGTACAGCGGCGGATGCACATCGTGGGCGGCATGCACCCAGAGTTCGCTCAGGCTGTAGCGGCTGAGCAGCAGGCTGGAGCCTTCATCGCCCCAGATGGCCGCGGCGGTCAGGTCGTAGAAACGGGTGGCCGCCGCCAGCAGCAAAATCGGCAGCAGCCAGTACGCCCGCAGCACCGCGACCAGGCGCTGTGCGTCGCTCGCCAGCCGATTGGCGATGCCCGGCCCGGCCGTATCCAGCAATTGCGGCTCTCTGCGAAACGCCATGAATGTCCCCTGCACCAACGTTTTACCACCACAGCATCGCTGTTTATCCGGCCAGACATAAGGCACCCCATCACCCCAGGCGACTGGCGGAACAGCGTCTACGCTAACCATTGCTGTCAACGAGCCCGCTTGGCGTTCTGACCGTATCGGTCAAGCTGTCAGGCCAGACACCAGGGATCGGCTCAAGGAGTTCCACTGATTAACCTGAAGGATAAAAAACTATGGAAGTGTTCATGGGCACCATTCAAGCTTTTTCCTTTAACTTCCCTCCCAACGGCTGGGCCTCGTGTTACGGCCAGACCCTGGGAATCTCGCAGTACCAGGCGCTGTTTTCGCTGCTGGGCACCTACTACGGCGGCAACGGCACCACCAACTTCCAGTTGCCGAACCTGCAAGGGCGGCTGCCCATCGGCCAGGGTAACGGGCTGGGCCTGACGCCACGGGTGATCGGCGAGGTTTCCGGCACCGAAAACGTCACCCCGACCCTCAACAACCTGCCGTCCCACACCCACACCCTCGCCAGCGTAAACGCCGCCACCACGCTGCAATTGGCCAACCCTGCCAGCAGCCCGGTCAGCGTGCCGACGGCCACCAACTCGTTCATCGGCACCTCCGGCGGCGGGCCGGGCACCGCGACCATCTATTCCGACGGGCTGGGTGCCACGCCGGTGCCCCTCCAAGGGGTCAGCACCACGATCTCCGGCACCATCTCGCCCGCCGGCAACGGCCTGCCGCTGGAAGTCATGAACCCGTTCCTGGTGATCAACTTCAGCGTGGCCTTGAACGGTCTGTTCCCATCGCGCAATTGAAGTTCGCGCCGGGGGACATTCCCCCGGCCCTTTTTCCGGCCAGGAGTGGCGCCATGCTGCATCTGCTGCAAAGTGAGCATTTCCAGCCTTTGCTGGGGCAAACCTGCAATCTGTTGCTACCGGACGGCAGCGTGTTGCCGGTCCATATCGAGTCCATCAAGGACACTCCCCAGTCCCGCATGCCGAACAGCCCGCGCATGCCCTTCTGCGTCGAGCTCAACAGCCTGGCGCCGACAGCGTTCGTCGACGGCCTGTGCGACCTGGAACTGCCCGGCGTCGGCCACCTGCAGGGCATGTTCGTGTCACGGGTGCCGGCCCTGGGCCGCGATCCGACGCTGGGCTATTTCTATATCGCCTTCAACTGAACCGAGCGTGCCTGGCGGCAGCGCCCCGGGCACCGGCTCGAACCCGCCGAATTACGCCGCTCAGCCGCGCGGGCCGGGGTACCACACCAGCCGCTCGGCCGCCGGGTTGGCTTCCTCGACCTGAAACCCCAGCGCCAGGTAATGCCGGCGCGCATGGGGGTTGCTGGCCCAGACCACCGTGGCCACCGGGCAGCGCACCTGCTCGGCGGCTTTCTGCACGCCCTGCAGCACCGTGCGCCCATAACCGCGACCGCGGGCGGCGGGAATGAACGCCAGGTACAGCACACGAATTTCATTGGCGCCGAAATCGGTGGTCAGGGCACCGATGGCGCTGCCGAGCTTTTCGATCACGTAGTGCATGGCGCCGGGGAAGTTCTCCCCCGCCCCCTGCTCCTGGACCTGGAACTGCTGGGCGATCACCTGCTCGATCTGCTCCTGTTCGCCATCGATCCATTGCAGATCGCTGCGCGCCGAACGGTAAAGGCTTTGCAGGAACGGTCCGTCGGTGGGCCGCGACGGACGTACCACCAGGCCATCGGACATGGCCGAATCCTTATGCAACATATGCGTTCTCCCTGAAAATTCCTTGTTTCAGAACCCGCTTTCCCTCACGCCCAGCGCCGCCAGGCGCCGCCAGGCCGTACCGAGCAGCGACTCGCCACGCCCCTGCAACACCACCACGCCGCGCAGCGGCTGGCTCGGGGTGACGCTGGCATCGAGCACCTTGAGCCGCGCGCCGTACTGCGCCTGGACCGGTTCGGCGCGGCGGTTTTCATCGCGGCGCACGGCAATCGGCCCATGGTGATCGGAGGTCAGCGCCTCCTGATCGATATACGCCACGCCGTTGGTATCGACTTCGGTCAATTGCACCTCGAGCGCCGGGTGCATCGGGTCGTCGGCGATAAAGCGCCCCGTGGCGCCCGGCGCGACCCGCCACAGGTCGGCCTCGGCGAGAAAACCACGCAAGCGCGCCCCCGGCTCGACCACCCGGGCCAGCGGCTCCTTGGGCGAAACCCAGCGGCCCACCTGCAGTTGCGGCAGCAAGTCGCGCAGTTGGCCGGCCTCGGGTGCGCGCAGCAGCAGGCGCTCGCGTTGCGCCGACAGGCCGCGGTGTTCGGCCACGGCCTCGGCCAGCTGCTGCTCGACGATCCCGGCATCGGCGGCGGTCTCGCTGCGCCCGGCGCGGCGGCGCATCTGCAATTGCTGGATCTCGATTTCCCGCCGAGCGATGGCCTGGCGCGAGGCCAGGTCCGGGGATTCGAGCTCAACCAAAACCTGGTCCTTGCTCACCGCCTGGCCGTCGCTAACATTGACCTGCCGGACCCGCGCCGCCACTGGCGCATGCAAGGCGCTGGCGCGTCCGGCTTCGAGCATCGCCGGCACCTCCACCGAGCCGCGCCAGGGCACCGCCACCAGCAGCAGCGCCGCCAACAACCCCAGGCCGCTGAGCAATACCCGTGGCGCGTGGGCCTGTTCGCGGCGCGTCCACCATTCGCGCCATTCCCGCACGATGGGCAAAAAGATGAACCAGACCAGTTCCACCAGCATCAGGAAGATGCCCAGCAGCTTGAAAAACAGGTGGTACACCGCCAGCGCAATCCCGAAAAACAGCACCGCGCGCCACAGCCACGAGCCATAACCCCACCACAGCAGACGCCGCTGCATGGCCGGCGACCAGGGCTCCGGCGCCGGCTGCCGATAGCCGAACAAGGCCTCGCGCAGGCGCCAGCGACAGAGGGCGAAGGCCCGCCCCTGGAGGTTGTCCACCTCCCAGAAATCGCTGAGCAGAAAGTAGCCGTCGAAGCGCATGAAGGGGTTCAAGTTGATCACCAGGGTGGTAATCCAGGTGGCGCTCGCGAGCATGAAGGCCGCGGTGCGCGCCGGGCCGTCCGGCAGCAGCGACCAGGCCAGCAGGGCGATGCTGGCCAGCAGCAGCTCGGCCAGCACGCCGCCGGCGCCGATCAGCAAGCGCGCGCGACGGTCATTGACCCGCCAGGCATCGCTGACGTCGGTGTAGAACATCGGCAGCAGCACCATGAACGCCACCCCCATGCTCTGCACCCGGCAACCGGCGCGCTTGGCCATGAAGGCGTGGCCGAACTCATGGCACAGCTTGGCGAAGAACAGCGCCACGCCAAACGCCAGGGCGCCGCCGAGGCTGAACAGGTGGGGAAAGGTCGCCAGGAAGCGCTGCCAGTCCCGCGACACCAGAAACACTCCCAGCCCCAGGGTCAGGGGCAAGCCGTAGCGCAGCAACCCCGGGCCGAACCGCGCCAGCCACGGCCAGGCGCGATTGAGAAAGGCGTCCGGGCGCCACAGCGGAATACGAAAGAACAGGTATTGGTGCAGCAGCACCTGCCACAGGCTCTGGTGCTGGGCGGCGGCCTTGAGCTCATAGCTGGCGCGCTGCTGCGGATCGAGGGCGGTGATCAGGTCATGGCTGCGCAAAAAGCCCAGCAGCTCTTCCAGTTCCGCTCCGCCCAGGGGCAGCCCCGGCTCGCGGTTGGCGGCGCGCAGCACCTGCCCGGCGTCCCCCAGGGACCAATGCCTGAGCAAGCGCATCGCCGCCGCGCCGAGCTTGAAATAGCGGCCGCGCACCGGGTCGGCCAGGGTCCAGCGCGGCGAACCGTCCAGCGCCGGCGCCGCCGGCGACAGCTGCAAGTCCGCGCGCAGGCCCGGCAGGTTCATTACAGGCCCACGCTCTGCCGCAGACCGGCCAGCGGGCGGCGCAGCAGGTACAGCGCCAGCGGCGCGCGCTCACCAAAGAGCTTGGCCGTGCCGCGCAGGCCGATCCGCGGCGGCGCGTCGCGAAAACGCGCATCGAGGCGGTAGGCCAATTGCCCGCCCGGCGTCGGCTGCGCCTCGTAGGCCGCCCGTTCGAGGCTGGCCAGATGGCGCTGCAACGGGTCGCTGTCGAGAAACAGCGCCACCTGCGCGCCGGGCTCCAGGGCAATGGCATCGCCCACGGCCAGTTCGATGCGCAACTCGGCCTGGCTCGGGTCGGCGATTTCCATCAGGCGCTCGCCGGTCTGCACCGGTTTGCCGGTCCAGCGCTCGGCGTCGGCGAACACCGCGATGCCATCGCGTTCGGCCCGTACTTCGCTGCGCTTGAGCAATTCGCGGGCGTAATCGCGTTCGGCGCGTTTCTGTTCGACCCGGGCCGCCAGCAGGTCGATCTTCGAGCTGGATTCGGCATCGGCGAAGGCCCGCTGGGAATTGGCCTTCAGTTCCGCCTCGGCCACGCCCAAGGCGCGGGCGGCGACATCGGCCTGGGCATTGAGGGTGGTGTTTTCGAAACGCAGCAGCAGGTCGCCGGTCTTCACCGTCTGGTTGGGCTTGACCAGGAACTCGGCGATCACCCCATCCAGCGGCGCCGCCACCACACGCCCACCCAGCGGCACCACTTCGGCCGGTGCCAGCACCGATTGCCGGACCGGAATCAGCAAGCCCAGCAACACCACCGCCAACAGCGCCAGCCGGCGTTTGCGGTTCCAGCGCAGGCGCCACGGCTTGCGCGGTTGCAGCGCCAGCCAGGCGTGGCTGTAGGTGTCGCCCAGTTGTGCCAGCAATACTTGTTCGGAAGGGTTCCACGGGTTGTCGCGGGCCAGCCACAGGCCACCAAAGAGCACGCCCTGACGATCGATCAGCGGTAACCAGAACACTTGCGCCGCCGACAGGCTCTGCCAGTCGGCCCGTACCGGGGCGCTCAGTTGCTCGGCCGCGACCACCCGCGCCTGCTGCGCGAGTTCGAGCTTGAACAGTTGGGCCACCGCCTGTTCGACGAAAGCCACAAAGGGCGCATTCGGATCGAGCGCGCTGACGCCGGTCACCGCGCGGACCTTGCCGGCGATCACCAGCGCCGCGTGGCGATAGCCGAACAGTGCCTGGCTGTCGTTGACCAGGCTGTAGGCCAGTTGCTCGACCGTGCGCGCGGCGCGGGTCTGGCGCTCCAGGTCGAGGAACCGGGCGAAGACCTGCTCGGCGGCGCCCGCTACCGGCGCGTTCATTTGAGCTCCGCGAACCTCGCCGTGCCGCTCATGCCCGCCAACAGGCCCTCGGCGTTGGGTACGGCCGCCACCAGCAGCAGCGTCTGGCTGCCTTCGTCGATCCGCGCGCCGAGGCGCTTGACCATGGCGGCCAGCGGCTTGCCGGTTTCATCGGGGACGAAGCTGAAGGTCTGCCCGGCCTTGAGCTTGCCCATCCAGCTCGACGGCACCAGCAGGTGGATTTCCAGGGAACGGTTGTCGACGATTTCCAGCAAGGGCGAGCCGGCCGTCACGCTTTCGTAGCGCTGTACCTTGCGCGCCACCACCTGCCCATCGAACGGCGCGATCACGCTGCAACGCTTGACCTGCACCTGATAGACCTGGGATTGCGCCTGGGTCTCGGAGACCTTGGCCGCGGCTCGCGCCACTTCGAAGCGGCCGACCGAGTTGAGCGAAGCCAGTTGGCGGTTGTGCGCCAGCTCTTCGTTGGCGCCACGGCTGGCGGCCTGGGCGGCATTGAGCTGGGCCTGGTAGGCCGAGCAATCGAAGCGCGCCAGCACCTCGCCTTTCTTGAAGGACTCGCCTTCGCTGTAGGGCAACTCGACGATGCGCCCGGACAGCTCGCCGGCCAGTACCGCCTGATCCTTGGCCCGCAGCACGCCGCGCGCTTCGCTGCCGCTGGCCACGGCGGCGCCGGCAGCGCTGTCATTGAGCAGTGGATCGTCTGGTGCAGGCGTCTGCGCCTGGGCCACGCACACCAGGCAGGTCAATCCGAATCCCAATCCCAATCCATGAAATCGCCGCATAACCGTAACTCCCTGACGGATGGGCGGAGTCTAAGACAGCAAGCGCAAGCGTCAAGCAAGTGGCCACTATCTTTATCTATCCCGACAACCGCATCGAGCACCCGCCTGACAGCATAGATGCCTTGTCCGGCGCGGCGTGTATCGGGTCGTGTGGGTATTTTAGATGCCAGCGAATGCCTTCTGTATGATTTGCACCACACTTGGACCTTCGGCTCCCATAGTTTCGGATTAAGGACAATTCATGCGTATCGGTCTTTTGTCGTCTTTGACACTGGCGCTCGGCGCCCTCCTCTGCAATCAGGCCCAGGCCAGCTCCGACGATTCCTGTTACCCGCACTGGACCCTGCTCAAAAAAAACCTCGACAGCTGCAGCAGCCTGCCGTTTCTCAACCCGGGCAACGACAGCCGGGTGAACCTGCGCCTGTTGCTGGCCGACAGCGGCGCCTTGCCCCTGGCGCCGAAAGCGCTGGACGCCGATAACCTGGACGAGGGTTATGGGGCGGTGCCGTTTCCAGTATTTCGCCTGCAACCCGCGCCCGGCCCTGAGGACGCGGATACCTCGCAAACCTCGGAGGACACTGACCTCAACGGCCGCCTGGAGTCCTTGCAGGTGGTGCGCGAAACCCCGCAAGCAGCCGGCGATGCCTTCCTGTCCGGCGAAGGCAGCCGCTGCCGCAGCAACTCGGACGCCAGCGCCCAGGCCTTCGTCGACCAACTGATCGCCGCCGACCTGCCGGCCAGCGAACGCCAGGCACTGGCGCAGAGCCGGGTCAAGCTGCTCGCCGCCTGCAACTGGGACAGCCCGCAACTGGCCAGCCTGTTGCCGGCCGACCTGCAGACACCGCTGGGCAAGGGTTTCGCCACTTATCTACAGGCCGCCGGCGACTTCTACAGCGGCCGCTTCAGCGAGGCCGGCGCGGCGTTCGCCACGCTCAAGGACAGCCCGAATGCCTGGCTGAAAGAGACCGCGCTGTACATGAACGCCCGTACGCTCCTCAACAGCGCCCAGCAGAACGCCTTCGACGAATACGGCATGCCGGCGCTCGAGCATGTGGATAAGTCCACCCTGCAACAGGCCGAAGCCGGCTTCGACGCCTACCTGCAAACTTATCCACAGGGTGCCTACGTCGCCTCGGCCAAGGGCCTGCTGCGCCGGGTGCACTGGCTGGACGGCAACCCCGACAAACTCGCCGCCGACTACGCCTGGCAAATGACCCAGGCCAAGGACGAGCAGCGCAACCTGTCGCTGGACGATCTGGTGGAAGAAGTCGACACCAAGCTGCTGATGGTCAACCGCAACCCGGTCAGCACGCCCCTGCTGCTGGCGGTCAACGACCTGATGTGGATGCGCGAGCAAGCCGAAGGCCGGCTGACCCGCGCCGCCTTGCAGCAACAGAAGGCGGTCTTCGCCGGGCAACCGGCGCTGTACGACTACCTGCAAGCGGCCTTCGCCCTGTACGTCGACAACGACCCGGACGCCGCGCTGAAACTTCTGCCCGCCGAGCCTGCGACCAACCTCGACTACCTCGCCTTCAGCCAGCAGACCCTGCGCGGCCTGGCCCTGGAAGCGAAGAACGACGGCCCGGGCGCACAAGCCCTGTGGCTGCAACTGCTGCCCCTGGCCAAGCAACCGCTGCAACGGGAACAGCTGGAGCTGGCCCTGGCCATGAACTACGAGCGCAACCAGCAACTGGCCAAGGTGTTCGCCGCCGACTCGCCGATCCAAAGCCCGCAGGTGCGCTTCACCCTGCTGCGCAACGTGGCCGATGCCACGCTGCTGCGCCAGCAGATCAGCCAGGCCGCCGACCCGGTGGAACGGAATACCGCGCAGTTCGTGCTGCTCTACAAGGACCTGCTGCGCGGCCAGTACGCGGCCTTTGCCAGCGACCTTGCGCAGCTTCCCGCCAGCGCCCCTGAAGACAAGCTTGGCTACAGCCTGGGTTACGTCTACAGCAACGGCCAGTCGCTCAAGCTGTTCCAGTGGAACGGCAAAGAGGCCGAGTCCGGCTACGTCTGCCCGAGCATCGCAGAAACCGCGACGGCATTGGAGAAGGATGGGAAAAGCCCGCAAGGCCTGAACTGCCTCGGTGAGTTCATCCTGCGCAATGGCCTGGACGGCATGCCGCTGGACAGCCAGCCCGACAAGCAGTCCCTGGGCGGCACGCCGTCGGCTTTCAAGGGCGAACCGTTCTCCCGCCTCGAGGGCTACAAACAGGTGATCGCCAACAGCAAGGCGCCACGCGACGACCGCGCCTACGCCCTGTACCGCGCGATCAATTGCTTTGCATCCTCGGGCAACAACCGCTGTGGCGGCAAAGACGTGGAGCCCGCGGTGCGCAAGGCCTGGTTCCGCCAGCTCAAAGGCACCTTCGCCGACACCCAGTGGGGCAAGTCGCAGCAGTACTACTGGTAAGCATGAGCCGCTTCTGGCGATGCCTGCTGCCGGTCTGGCTGTTGCTGGCCGGCGGTGCCCAGGCGGCGGTCGACGCCCGCGATCACGATGCCTTCTGGCTGTGGAGCGGCGTCGCCCCGCAGCCGGTGCTGAACCAGGCCAAGACCCTGTACATCCTGCAAGGGCAGATCAGCCGTTCGCGTCGCGACCCGAGCGGCAACGTGCACTTCATCGCCCAGGGCATGGCCATTCCGCGCCTGCGCCAGGGCGAGGTCTGGGTGGTCTATCGCGCCCACACCCTGCACTGGCCGGAACCGGTCTACCGCCAGTTGCTGGGCCAGGTGCAGCGCTGGCAGCAGGCCGGCAACCCGGTGGTCGGCATCCAGATCGATTTCGACGCCCGCACCCGCTACCTCGACGAGTACGCCAGCTTCCTGCGCGACCTGCGCCAGCGCCTGCCTGCGCAGTACCGCCTGAGCATCACCGGCCTGATGGACTGGAGCAGCAACGCCAACCCCGAGGCCATCGCCGGGCTCAAGGGCGTCATCGACGAAGTGGTGGTGCAGACCTACCAGGGTCGCCACAGCATCCCCAACTACGCCGCCTACCTGCCCCGCCTCGACCGCATGGGCCTGCCGTTCAAGGTGGGGTTGATCCAGGGCGGCGAATGGCAGGAGCCGGGCTATCTGCGAGACAGCCCGTGGTTCAGGGGGTATGTGGTGTTTTTGCAGAATCCGCGCTGAGGCGCCTTACCAGTCGTAGCTCAGGCTCGAAACCATGGTCCGGCCTTCGCCGTAATAGCAGTCGAATGTGCCGGCGCAACGGTCGACGTAGGTCTTGTTCTCCAGGTTCTTCACGTTGAGCGCCAGCTTCACGCCCTTCCATTGCAGCGGCGACATGCTCAAGTCGTAGGTGAGAGCGGCGTCGTACACGGTGTAGGAAGGAATCTGGAACGCCCCGGCGTAATAGTCGCCATAGCTGCCGCGCACATAACGCGCGCCCACACCCGCGCCAAGACCAGCCAGAGGCGTATCGCCCAGCAGCCTGTAGTTGACCCACAACGCCGCGGTCAGCGGTGGGTTGCCCGCCGGATGCCGGCCTTTGCGCCCATCGTTGTCCTTGGTGTACTTGATGTCGTTGCGCGACATCGAGGCAATCACGTCCAGCGCTTCAGTGAGGCTGGCCTTGCCTTCCAGCTCGATGCCCCGGGAACGCAGCGCACCGCTCTGGGTGCTGAAACCCGGGTTGCCCAGGTCGCTCGTCAGCAGGTTTTCCTGCTCCAGCTCATAGGCCGAGATCTGCACGAAACTGCTCTGCCCCGGCGGCTGGTATTTCACCCCCACTTCATATTGCTTGCCGGTGGAAGGATCGAAGGGCTGGCCGCCGACGTTGGTGCCGCTTTGCGGCAGGAAGGATTCCGAATAGCTGACAAAAGGCGCCAGGCCATTTTCGAACAGGTAGACGATGCCCGCGCGCCCGGTGAACGCCTGGTCCTTGCTGTTGGTGTGGCCGCCATTCAACGGGGTCTTGTTGTCGACCTCGGCCCAGTCGTAGCGACCGCCGAGCACGAAGATCCACTGATCGAGCTTGATCTGGTCCTGCAGGTACAGGCCGGTCTGGGTGATGGTGTTGTCCCAGCGATGAGGGTTGCCGAAATTCAGCGACTGGCCGTAGGTCGGGGTGAACAGGTCGATGATCGGCGGGTTGAAGTCGTACTTGCCGTCGAACTTGGAGTTGAAGTGGTAGTAGTCGAGCCCGACGATCAGAGTGTGGTTGAAGGCCCCGGTGTCGAACTCGGCCTGGGCGATGTTATCCACACCCAGCACCTTGTTGTGCTGCTTCCAGTCCACGCCGTAACGGGTGCTGTAGCGCTGGTCGTTGAGCCCGGTCTTGGGGTTGGTGACGAAGCGATAGCCATGCAGCGGCGCGCGGTAACGGTCGTCGACATCGGCGTAGCGGGTGTTCTGCTTCAGGGTCCAGGTGTCGTTCAGGCGATGGGAAAACTCATAGCCCAGCACGAACTGCTCACGGTCATAGGCGTTGACCCCCGGCTCGCCGAGGAACAGGTCGCGATCGATCTTGCCGTTGGGGTTGGCGAACACCGTGCCCACGCTCGGCAGGCCCTGGGCCTCGGGCACATCGTTGTCTTTCTGGAATTGGGCGAAGAGCGTCAGGCTGGTGTCTTCGCTGGGCCGCCAGGTCAGGCTCGGGGCGATGAACTGACGCTTCTGCTCGACATAGTCGATCTCCGACTGGCTGTCGTTGACCACCCCGGTGAGGCGATAAAGAAACTGGCCTTGCTCATCCAGCGGGCCGCCCAGGTCGATGGCGGCGCTTTTGTAGTCGTAGTTGCCGGCCCGCAGCACGACTTTGTGCAGCGGCGTCTCGGTCGGGCGCTTGCTGACCATGTTGACGATGCCGCCCGGCTGATTCTGCCCGTACAACACCGACGCCGGGCCCTTGAGCACCTCGATGCGCTCCAGGGAAAAGGGTTCGATCTGCAGGGCGCCGCCGGTGCTGCCGCCGCCATAGGGCAGGTGCAGGCCGTCCAGGTACAGCGGGGTGGGCGAGAAACCACGGGATGTCGGCTCATCGAAAATCTTCACCCGGTCGGCGAAGCCGCCGCCGGTCATGCCCGGCGTGTAGCGCAGGGCTTCGGTGACGCTCTGGGCCCCGCGAGCGCTGACTTCCGCGGCGGTGATCACGTTGATGGTCTGGGGGATCTCCACCAGCGCCGAGTCAGTCTTGCTCCCCGTGGCGCTGCGCTTGGCGACGATGCCCTGCACCGGCCCCCAGGCACTCTCCTCGACCTGTGCGGCACTGACCTGGGTCGCCCCCAGTTGCAGCGGGCCGTCCTGACTCACCGGCACCAGCAGCCAGCCACCACCCGCCTGCTGTGCCTGCAACCCGCTGCCGGCCAGCAAGCGCTGCAAGCCTTCGGCTACCGGATAACGTCCCTGCAAGCCAGGGCTGCGCTTGCCCGCGGTCATCTGCGCATCCACCGACAACAGAATGCCCGCCGCGCTGGCAAAGCGGTTCAGGGCTTGGTCGAGGTTGCCGGCCGCGATGTTGTACTGGCGCGACTCGCTCTGGCTGGCGGTTTCGGCCTGGGCCATGCCGGGCAGCACCGGCGCCACGGCCAGCAGGCCGGCGAACAGGCCACGGCGCACGGCGCTGGCCAGGGTTTGAGTGGTTGGTGTCGGTTGGTAAGGCATTCCGGAACTCCCCATGAGAATGCGTCTTGATCGGCTTTCAAGAGGTATCCCGAACGGGCTGAAAAAAACGACAAGGGGAAATCCGGATTATTTCAAACGCGAGCCTTCAGGCCCTTGGCTTGAGCGTCACCCAATAACGGGTGACCGCCTGCGCCCGTACCGGCAGCGAGCGCTCCAGCGCGGCGAGAATCGCGTCGCTGTCATCGAGGGGGAAGACCCCGGTCAACAGCAGGTCGGCGACCTCGGCGTCACAGCGCAGGACGCCCGGCCGATAGCGCGACAGCTCTTTGATGAACTGCCCCAGCGGCTGACGCTCGGCGATCAATCGCCCCTGGCTCCAGCTGCTGGCATTCGGCTCAGCCACCTGCAGCGCCGACACCGAGCCGGCGTCGAACCACAGGCTGTTGCCGGCCTGCAGGTGCAGCGCCGGTGCCTGTCGCGGGCTGATCCGCAACTCGCCCTCGTACAGGCTGACCCGAGTGCCGCCGTCGACTTCCCGCACGGTGAAACGGGTGCCCAGGGCCTGGATATTGCCGGCCGGGGTTTCCACGATCAACGGCCGCGAGCGGTCGCGGCCGCTGCTCAGCTGGATTTCCCCACTGATCAGACGGATGCGCCGCTCCCGGTCGCTGTACAGCAGATCGACGGCCGTGCCGCTGTTGAGGTCCAGCCGGGTGCCGTCGCTGAGGGTCAGGTGGCGGATCTCGCCGGTTGCCGTGCGCTGGCCGGCCCACGCATTGCGCCAGGGCTGGCTGCCTTGCACCAGGTAGGCGCTGCCGCCGGCGACCAGCAGCAGGCCCAGCAGCTTCAGCGCCGAACGTCGTTGTGGATCGGGGATCTCGCGCAACACCGCGCGCGCACTGTCGGCCGGCACGTCGCCCAGGGTCTGTTGCAGCTGCTGCAAACGCTGCCAGGCACGCTGGTGCTCGGGGTCGGCGGTTTGCCAGCGGGCAAAGGCCTGGCGCTGTTCGGCATCCAGCTCACCGCCCCAGTGCAGCATCAGCCATTCGCTGGCCTGCTCGACGATGACCGGGGCGATGGGAGCGTCGCGGTGCCGGCTCATTCTTCGTAGACAACCTGATAACAGGCCTGGATGGCGCGGATCATGTACTTCTGCACCGAGCTGACGGTGACCCCGAGGCGCTCGGCGATCTGCGCGTAGGTCAGGCCCTCGAACTGCGACAGCACAAAGGCCTGGCGCACCTTGTCCGGCATGCGGTCGAGCATGGCGTCGACCTGCATCAGGGTTTCGAGAATCAACGCCCGGGTCTCCAGCGAAGGCGATTGCGGCTCGGGCAGATGGGCGATGCTTTCCAGGTAAGCGCGCTCGATGCGCAGGCGCCGCCACTGGTCGATCACCAGGTTGCGGGCGATCTGCGCCAGGTAACTGCGGCTCTCCAGGTGCCCCGGAAAACGCCCCGATACCAGCAAGCGCAGGAACGTATCCTGCGCCACGTCCGCCGCATGCTCGCGATCGCCCAGGCGCTTGCGCAACCAGCCTTGCAGCCAGCCGTGATGGTCGCGATAGAGACGATGAAGCTGCACCTTGCCGTCAGTCGTTGCTTCCATGAATGGAACCGCACGTGATTGAGAGCAATTATCATTACACTTTTGCCGCCTTCCAGGCAAAGCGCATCTTCAGTGGGCGACGGCGGACTTGCGCGGATCGTGCCCGCCCAAGCGTAATCGGCAACAAGCGCTCATAGTCTTCCCCCCGCCACGCCTTGCCCCCTTCGCTACGCCGGTGCAAAACGTTCAGTGCGGGAAATGGCGGCTCAAGGCCGTGCGTCCGCCAACGGATACACCGACTCCCAGCCTCCGCCCAGGGCCTTGTACAGGCCGACCATGGCCAGGGAAACGCCGGTCGAGCTTTCCACCAGTTGTTCCTGGGTGGCGAGCAAGGCGCCCTGGACGGTGAGGACGTTGACGAAGTCCACCACGCCTTCGACGTATTGCTGTTGCGCGGTGCGCAGGGCGATCTGGTTCTGCCGCACGGCTTCGGCGAGGCTGTCGCGGCGCAGCTGGCTGCTGTTGTAGCGGGTCAGCTGGTCGTCGATTTCATGCCAGGCGCGCAGCACGGTCTGCTGGTAAGCGACGGCCGCTTCCTGCTGCTGGGCTTCGCGCAGATGCAGCATGCCGCGCAGGCGGCCGCCGTCGAACAGCGGCAGGCTGAACTGCGGGCCGATGCCGAACTGGCGCGAGCCCCAGGAGCCGAAGTCCGACAGCTGCATGGCCTGGGAGCCGAAGTTGCCCGACAGGGTGATGCGCGGATAAAAGTCGCCCTTGGCCACGCCGATGCTGGCGGTGGCGGCATGCAGGCGGGCTTCGGCCTGGCGGATATCCGGGCGGCGTTCGGCCAGTTGCGACGGCAGGCCGATGGCGACCTGGCGCGGGGTTTGCGGCACCGGCGCATCCGCCGCGAGTTCGGCGTGCAGGGCCTGGGGCGGCTCGCCCATCAGCAGGCTCAGGGCGTTGATCAGTTGCGCCTGACGCTGCTGCAAGGCCGGCAGTTGCGACTCGATGGTCGCCACCTGCGCGGCGGCTTCGGCCACGTCCAGGTCGGTGGCCACACCGTCGGCCAGGCGCAGCTGCGAGAGCTTGAGGCTGTGGCGGGCGACGTCGAGGTTCTGCTCGGTCACCGCGCGGGTGCTCTGCACACCGCGCAGCTGGATGTAGTCCTGGGCGGTCTCGGCCAGCACCGCCAGCAGCACCCCGCGCCGATCATTTTCCGCGACTTCCAGGGTCGCGTCGGCGGCCTCGGTTTCGCGCCGCACGCGGCCCCAGAAATCCAGCTCCCAGGACGCCGAGAAGCCGGCGTCCCACAGGTTGAAGGCGGACTTGCCCGCGTGCCCCGAAGGGTCGTTCAGGCCTTCGCCGCTGTTACGTTTGCGTGCGTAACCGCCGCTGGCGCTGCTGGTCGGATAACGCTCGGCGGTGACCACCTGGCGCGCCGCGCGGCTCTGTTGCAGGCGGCTGGTGGCCAGTTGCAGGTCGAGATTGTCGGTCAGCACGCGCCGGCTCAACGCCGACAGCTGCGGATCGTTGAAGACCTCCCACCAGCGCTCGTCCAGGGGGCTGCTCACCACCTGGCTCGGCGCAGCCTTTTGCGGGGTGGCCCAGGCCTCGACCCGCGGCCCTTCGGGACGCTGGAAATCCGGGCCGACACTGCAGGCGGCCAGGGACAACAGGCTCAGGGCGAATACCGGCTGGAGCAGACGACTCATCGCTTCACCACCTCACGCGCGGAGCTGGCCTTGCCCAGGGTATCGACGCTCGCTTCCACCGACATCCCGACCCGCAGACGCTCGGCCATCGGCTGGCCGGGCTCCAGCAGGATCTTCACCGGAATGCGCTGCACCACCTTGGTGAAGTTGCCGGTGGCGTTGTCCGGCTTGACCGCGGCGAAGGTCACCCCGGTGGCCGGCGCCAGGCTCTCGACCCGGCCGTGCAGGGTTTCGCCGTCCAGGCTGTCGACCCGCACCTGCACCGGTTGCCCGGGGTGCATGTGGGCCAGCTGGGTTTCCTGGAAGTTGGCCACCACATAGGCCTGCTCCAGCGGCACCACGGCGAGGATCTTGCTGCCCGGCGTGACGTAGGCGCCGACCCGCACCGCGCGTTCGCCGACCATGCCGTCCACCGGCGCGACGATGCGCGTGTAGGACAGCTCGTAGCTGGCCATTTCCAGGGACGCCTGGGCGCGCTTCAGCCCGCCCTCGGCGGCATCGCGCTGGGCGGTGAGGATCTCCACCTGCTTGCGTTCCGCCGCCAGCGCCGCGGTGGCCGTGGCCAGCCGCGCGCTGGCCTGGTCGATGCGGGTCCGGGCCTGCTGGGCATTCTGCACCGTGCCGGCGCCGACCCCGGCCAGGTGGTTGTAGCGGTTCAGTTCATGTTCGGCGAAGGCCATTTCCGCCCGCGCGGCCACCACCGAGGCCTGGGCCTGGGCGATCACCGAGCTTTGCCGGTCGAGGGTGGCGCGGGCGTTCTGCAACTGCGCCTTGGCCACCAGGGTTTCGGCGTCCGCCGCCTGGGCCGCGGCGCGCAGGTCGCGATCGTCGATCAACGCCAGCAACTGGCCGGCCTTGACCCGCTGGTTGTCTTCCACCAGCACTTCCTTGATGAAACCCGCCACGCGCGGGGCCACCAGGGTGTAGTCGGCGCTCACGAAAGCGTCGTTGGTGGTCTGCTCGGTGGCCTTGCCGGTGACCAGGTACACCAGCACGCCGAGGACCGCGACCGCCGCCACGCTGACGGCGAGTTTGTGTTTGATGTGGATCGTCATAAAAACCTTCTGTCTCAGTGAACGTTCAAGTCGGCGCGCGTGGCGGATAGATCCGCGTCGGCAGCCAGAAAATCAGCAGGATCAAGGCCGCCGCCACGCCAGCCATGACGTAGTAGAGGTCGGCGGAGGTCAGCACCACGGCCTGTCGGTGCAGGCGCTGGGCGAGGTTGCTGGCGTCGACGGCGCTCAGCGGCGAGTTGCCGAGGCTGTCCACCAGCATGGTCGAGTGAAAGTGCAGGCGGTGAGTGGTCAGGGCATCCAGCACGCCGGTGGCGATCACCGCCGCCAGGCCTTTCACGGTGTTGAACCAGGCGGACGCGAACGGCCCCTCGATCGGCTGGATACTGCCGGTGGAAAGCATCAGCAACGGCAGCACCGCCATCGGCTGGCCGAAGATCTGCAACAGTTGCAGCACATAGAAATCGTCGCGGATCCACGCCGAGGTCAGCTGCGCGCCGCCCAGGCACGACAGCACCAGCATCGTCAGGCCGATGCCCAGCACCCAGCGGCAATCGACCCAGCGCAGGTTGCACAGGGCCGCCACCAGGGGCAGCGCGATCAGCTGCGGCAAGGCCATCACCAGCATCACCGGGGCAGTCTGCAACGGCCGGTAGCCCTGGACCTGGGCCAGGAAGCTGGACGGAATGATGATCACCGCGGTCAGCACCACCAGCACCCCGGCCAGGGTCAGCAAAGCGAACGACAGGTTGCGGATGCCGAGCATCTGCAACTTGAAGAACGGAATCGGCTGCGACCATTCGTTGATCAGAAACAGCACCAGCAACAACGCGCCCCCGCCCAGCAGCAGGCAGATCAGCGGCGAGCCGAACCAGTCCAGGCGATTGCCCTGGAGGATGCCGATCACCAGCATGCAGATCGCCGGAAACCCCAGCAGCAGGCCGCGCCAGTTGAAGGCCTTGAGGCGTTCCAGGCGCAGCGGGTCCTGGGGCAGGCCGTAGGCCACCGCGAGCATCGCCAGCAGACACGGCGCCACCACCTGCCAGAACGCCCATTGCCAGCCGACGTATTCGGTCCACAGGGCGGCCAGCGGCGTGCCCAGGCTCGGGCCGAAGGTGGCGGTCAGGGCGTAGCCGGCCAGGCCGTAGAGCTTGACGTTGGCCGGCAGGAACCGCAGCGCCACGGTCATCAGCATCGGCGGCAACGCGCCGCCGGCCAGGCCCTGCACGGTGCGCAGCAGCAACAGGCTCTGGTAGTTCGGGGCGAACGGACAGAGCACGCCCAGCACGGTGAACAGGGCGATGGCGCAAAGGGTGAAACGGCGCAGCGAAAAGGTCACCGAACACCAGGGCGCGAAGGCCATGGCCGCCACCGAGGTGGCGGTGTAACTGGCCACCAGCCAGGTGCCTTCGTCATAGCCGATGGCCAGGGCGCCACGGATGTCGGCCAGGGCGATCTTGGTCACCATTTCGTTGAGGCCCGACACCAGCACCGCCAGCAATACGCCGAGCAGGCCGATGATGATTCGCGGGCCGAAGACCGCGGGGCTGGCAGCTGCCGGTTTGCTGGCCACTTCAGCGGGTGCCGGCACAGCCACGGCGAGGGAACTCATGAAGGGAACGACTCCGATAGAAATACCGAAGCAGTGTAAAAAGCCCGACAGCTGACGAAAACTGACTTATCGACAGCTTATAAGTGCACCGAACGCAATGATTGCGCCCTCCCGAAACCTGTAGGAGCGAAGCTTGCTCGCGATAGGGCCAGACCTGGCACCGCGATAAATGGCCGCTTCGCGGATCGCGGGCAAGCCTCGCTCCTACAGAGACATGGTTTTTCAGGGCTGGGCGGCGTGCCAGGTTTCGTTGCAGGAGGCGCGCAGGGTTTCGCGGAACCATTTGTGCGCCGGGTCCTTGTCGTAGCGCGGGTGCCAGGCCTGGGTCAGCACCAGGGTCGGCAGGGGAATCGGCAAGGCGAACGAGCGCAGGTGCAGGCCCAGGCGCGACACGCTGAGCAGGGTTTCCTTGGGCACCGGCAGGATCAGGTCCGAGTCCGGCAGCATGAACATCGCGGCATGGAAGCTCGGCGCGATCAGCGGCACCCGGCGCTGCAGGCCCAGGTCGCCGAGCGCCACATCGATCGGCCCGCGGGCGATGCCGCGCCGGGACATGCTGATGTGCGGGAAGGCGGCAAAACGCTCGGCGGTGATCTCCTCGTCGAGCAACGGATGATGCTCGCGCACCAGGCCGACAAAGGTGGTGGAGAACAGGTTCTGCACCTTCACTTCCGGGGTCAGCGGCCGGGTGTTGCTGATCCGCAGGTCGATCCGCCCTTCGCGCAGCGCCTCGTCGTCGCCATCGCCCTCCGGGACAAAACGCAGTTCGCAATGGGGCGCCTGGCGCTCCAGGGTGTCGATCAGGCGGCCGCCATAGACGCCGACGAAGAAGTCGTTGGCGCGCACGTTGAAGCGCCGGCGCAGGGTGCCGAGGTCGACCTGATCGCCAGAGCGGAACACCAGCGCCGCCTGCTCCACCAGGTCACGTACCTGGCCGCGCAGCTCCTGGGCCTTGGGCGTGGGCACCAGGCCGCGGCCGGCGCGCACCAGGATCGGATCGCCCAGTGCCTCGCGGATCCGCGTGAGGGTCCGGCTCATGGCTGCCGGGCTGAGGTTCATGCGCCGCGCCGCGCCGACCACGCTGCCCTCGTCGAGCAGGGCGTCGAGGGCGACCAGAAGGTTCATGTCCGGGAGTTGCATGCTGAGCACTCGTGGCTGATCGGGAATGAGTCAGGCGCAATGCTAGCAGGGTCATTTCAGTCATGGACACCACTCTTCTGTAGCCGCTGCCGCAGGCTGCGATCGAGGACGAAGTCCTCGCCAGACCTGCGCATGCGGTGTGCCAGGCAAAATGTGCTGCCAGGTTTTGCGCCGGCTGCGCCGTCGATCGCAGCCTCGCAGGCTCGGCAGCGGCTACAGGATCGTGGAGGGCAGTTCAACCGTGGACACCACTCTGTGTAGCCGCTGCCGCAGGCTGCGATCGAGGACGAAGTCCTCGCCAGACCTGTGCGCGCGGTGTGCCAGACAAAATGTGCTGTCAGGTTTTACGCCGGCTGCGCCGTCGATCGCAGCCTCGCAGGCTCGGCAGCGGCTACAGGTTCAGCGTTGCATGCCCCAGCGTTTCACGGTGACCCGCTCCAGGGTGTCGAACACCAGGTTCTCCACCAGCAGGCCGATCAGGATCACCACCGCCAGGCCGGCGAAGACTTTGTCGGTGTACAGCTCGTTGCGATTCTGGAAGATGTACCAGCCCAGGCCGCCCTTGCCGCTGGTGGCGCCGAACACCAGTTCGGCGGCGATCAGGGTGCGCCAGGCAAAGGCCCAGCCGATTTTCAGGCCGGCGAGGATCGACGGCAGCGCCGCCGGGATCAGGATGAACAGCACAAAGCGCATGCCCTTGAGCCCGTAGTTGCGCCCGGCCATGCGCAGGGTTTCGGAAACCCCGAGAAAGCCGGCGTAGGTATTCAAGGCCAGGGCCCAGAGCACCGAATGCACCAGCACGAAGATCAAGCTGTTCTCCCCCAGGCCGAACCACAGCAGGGCCAGCGGCAACAGAGCGATGGCCGGCAACGGGTTGAACATCGAGGTCAGGGTGCTCAGCAGGTCGCGGCCCACCTGGGTCGACACCGCCAGGGTGGTCAGGGCAAAGGCCAGGACGATGCCGATCAGGTACCCCTTGAGCAGCACGACCAGGGAGATGCCGACCTTGCCCAGCAGCTCGCCGCTGAGCAGGCCGTCGTACAGCGCGCTGGCGGTCTGCAAAAAGCTCGGTAGCAGCAGGTCGTTGTTCTGGTAGCGGGCCACGGCCTCCCAGAGCAGCGCCAACACGATCAGGATCAGGCTCTTGCGCAGCCAGCCTTGTTGCCACAGGCGCTGGCCCAGCGGCAACTCACGCTCCAGCGGCACCGCCAGCAAGGGTTCGAGGGCAACTTCGTATTCCTGGCGAACAGGTGATGAATGGCTCATCGGGCGTTCCTCTTAAAGGCTCAATAAGCGATACGGATATCGGAGAAGTCCAGTTCGCGCTCGGTTTCCGGCGTCTGGCCTTCGTCGAACAGCAGCCGGTGGATGCGCCGCGCCGTCTGCTGGAACGCCACGCCGCCGAGGCTTTGCAGGTCGTACTGATGGCTGTGGATTTCCGCTCGCACCCGCCCCGGGTGGGGCGACAGCAGCAGGATGCGGTTGCCCACCACCAGCGCTTCCTCGATGGAATGGGTGACGAACAGCAGGGTGAAGCGCACCTCTTCCCAGAGCAGCAGCAACTCCTCCTGCATCTTGCGTCGGGTCAGGGCGTCGAGGGCGGCGAAGGGTTCGTCCATCAGCAGGATCTTCGGCTGCATCGCCAGGGCGCGCGCAATAGCCACCCGCGCTTTCATGCCGCCGGACAGGGTGTGCGGGTAGGCGTCGGCAAACGCCGCCAGGCCGACCTTGTCCAGGTAGTGCAGCGCCCGCTCCTCGGCCTCGCGGCGGCTGAGGGTGTTCGACGCCAGCAGCGGGAACATCACGTTCTGTTTCACGGTTTTCCACGGCGGCAGCTGGTCGAACTCCTGGAACACCACGATCCGGTCCGGCCCCGGCTGGCTGACCCGCTGTCCTTGCAGGCGAATCTCGCCCTCGCAGGGCTGGATGAAGCCGGCGACCGCCTTGAGCAGGGTCGACTTGCCGCAGCCCGAGGGCCCGAGCAGGACGAAACGGTCGGCGGGATCGATTTCGAAACTGACCTGGTGGGTGGCCCGCACCACGCGCTGCGGGGTGCGGTATTCCAGGCTGACCTGGTCGACCGCCAGCAGCGCCTGGGCTGCCGTGGTCGGGTTGCTGGCCGTGTGGCCTTGCAAGGGGGCGTTCATGGCGATCAGCTCCCTTGCAGCGGCGTGGTGTCCTGGAAGAAGTAGTCCTTCCACGATTGCGGCTTGTTCTTGATCGCGCCCACGCGGTAGAGGAATTCAGCCAGCGGGTAGGTGTTTTTCGGGGTGACGGTGAACTCGAACTGCGGGTTGTCGATGATCTTCAGCAAGGCTTCGCGGTCGATCTTGGCCTTGGTCACGCGGATGTAGGTATCCGCCGCCGCGCCCTTGTCCTTCTGGGCGAAGTCGGCGGCCTCGGCCAGCGCCTCGACGAAGGCCTTGTAGGTTTTCGGGTTTTCGGTACGAAATTTCTCGGTGGCGAACAGCACGGTCGGTGAGTTCGGGCCCAGCAGGTCGTAGGTGTTGAGCACCACGTGCACATTCGGGTTGGCCAGCGCCTGGTCCTGGAACGGCGGGTTGGAGAAGTGCCCGGTCAGCTCGGTGCCGCCGGCGATCAGTGCCGCCGTGGCGTCCGGGTGCGGAACGGCGATGGTGTACTTGTCCAGGCGATTGAATTCCTTGTCGCCCCATTGCTTGGCCGCCGCGTACTGCAGGAACCGCGACTGCACGGAAACCCCCACCGCCGGCACCGCGATGCGGTCCTTCTCGGTGAAGTCGGCGATGGTCTTGACCTTGGGATTGTTGCTCACCAGGTAGTAAGGGAAGTTGCCCAGCGACGCCACCGCCTTGACGTTCTGCTTGCCGTGGGTGCGGTCCCAGATGGTCAGCAGCGGGCCGACGCCGGCCCCGGCAATGTCGATGGAGCCGGAGAGCAAGGCGTCGTTGACCGCCGCGCCGCCGGACAGCTGGGTCCAGTCGACCTTGATGTCGATGCCTTCTTCCTTGCCGTGTTTTTCGATCAGGTTCTGGTCGCGCACCACGTTGAGCAGCAGATAGACGATGCCGAACTGTTCGGCGATGCGGATCTCGCCTTCGGCATGGGCCGCCGTCGGCGCGACCAGGCCAGCGGCCAGCAGGCTGAAGCCCAGGCCGATGGCGGCCGCCAGTTTGCCCAGGCGCGGGAGGCGTTGAGTAGGTTGGGACATGGTGTTTCTCCTGCCGTGGGTGGCCGATCAGTAAGGGGCGTCGCCCTGGATGGTGGTGCGATAAAGCTTGCGGCGCAGATGGCTGGGGCAGCCGGCGGCCAGGTGGATCAGCGAGCGGTTGTCCCAGAACACCAGGTCATGGGGCTGCCATTGGTGGCGGTAGATGTTTTCCGGCAGCACGCTGTGGGCGTAGAGCTCGGCGAGCAATTGCCGGCTCTCGTCTTCCGGCAGGCCGACGATGCGGGTGGTGAAGCCTTCGCTGACGAACAGCGCCTTGCGGCCGTTTTCCGGGTGGGTGCGCACGACCGGGTGCACCACTTCCCGGACCTGGGCCAGTTGCTCCGGGGTCAGGGTCGGGCGCCAGTTGCCCTCGAACTTGGTCTCGCTGTAGCGCGCGGTGTAGGAGTGCGCGGCAAAGCGGCCATCGACCGCCTTGCGCAGCGCTTCAGGCAGGCTGTCCCAGGCTTTGTGCATGTCGGCGAACAAGGTGTCGCCGCCCTCGGCTGGCAGCTCCTGGGCGTGCAGCATCGAGCCCAGGCTCGGCAGTTCCTTGTAGGAGAGGTCGGAATGCCAGAACTTGCCGGCGTCCCCCAGGCCGATGGACTGGCCGTTTTCGATGATGTTGGAAACGATGAGGATTTCCGGGTGCCCGGCCAGCAGGAACTGCTTGAGTACGTGGATCTGCAGCACGCCGAAACGGCGGCTGAAGGCGATCTGTTGTTCGGGGGTGATGCGCTGGTCGCGGAACACCACGACGTGATGATCCAGGTGCGCGCGGTGAATGCGCGCGAAGTCCTGGTCGTTGACCGGCCGGGCCAGGTCCAGGCCGACGATCTCGGCACCGACGGCGCCGCTGAACGGGCGGATATCAAAAGCTTGTGCGGCGATGGGCGCGGCACTTGGAGAGGGTACGGACATAAATCACTCCCACGCAGAGCACGCCCAGTGGCGCGCGCGTCGATCAGAAACTCACGGAGGTCCCGTGTGGGTTCATTTCGTGCGGCGCGCCGATTGGTCGGCAGGTACGCAGGGAGTCGACTTTATAGATATAAGAACTGAATTTTAAATACCGTTAACGAATAACGATATGGCGATTCGGGCGCAGCCCCCAAGGCCGGCACGAGCGCCTGTAGCCGCTGCCGCCAGGCTGCGATCGGCCCCGAAGGGGACGTGACGATTTCAATATCGCTGAAGGCCCTTCGGGCCTTATCGCAGCCTGGCGGCAGCGGCTACAGATGGCTTAACGCTCGTGCAGCGCCTCGGCACGGGCGCGGATGATCGGCTTGAGCAGGTAGCTGAGCACGCTTTTCTTGCCGGTGATGATGTCCACCGAGGCGACCATGCCGGGGATGATCAGCAACGGCTTTTCATCGGTGCCCAGGTGGCTGCGGTCGGTGCGCAGCTTGATCACGTAGTAGGTGGTCTTCTTGTCTTCGTCGGTGATGGTGTCGGCGCCGATCTGTTCCAGCTTGGCCTTCAGGCCACCGTAGATGGTGTAGTCATAGGCGGTGAACTTGACCACCGCTTCCTGCCCCGGGTGCAGGAAGGCGATGTCCTGCGGACGGATCTTCGCTTCCACCAGCAGGGTGTCGTCCAGCGGCACGATCTCCACCATGTCGCTGCCCGGCTGGATCACACCGCCGATGGTGTTGACCATCAGTTGCTTGACGATGCCGCGCACCGGCGAGGTGACCAGGGTCCGGCTGACCCGGTCTTCCAGGGCCTTGCCGGTGGCGCTGGCCTTGTTCAGTTCGGTGCGCGCCTCGTTGAGCTGGGTCAGGGCTTCGCTGCGGAACTTGCCGCGGGTTTCGTCGACCTTGCGCTGGACTTCCTTGATCGCCGATTCGGCACGGGGAATCGCCAGGGTGGTGGCGTCCAGTTGCCCACGGGTCTCGACTTCGGCGCGCTTGAGCCGCAGCACTTCCACCGGCGACACCGCGCCCTGGGCCACCAGCGGCTCGGACATGGCGATTTCCTGGCGCTGCAGGCTCAGTTGCTGGCGGTACTGCGCCTGCTTGGAGGTGAACTCGCGCAGTTCCTGCTGCTTCTGGATCAGTTGTTCCTGCAGGCCGCCGACTTCGTCGTGCAACTGCTGGCGACGGCTTTCATACAGCGACTTTTCGCTGGCCGCCTGGCCAGGCACGGCGGCCATGGCATCGGCCGGGAAATTCAGTTCTCGGTTGTCGATCTCCGCGCTCAGGCGCTCGACCCGCAGCAGCATCGACAGGCGATCGGCCTCGGTCTCGCCGACGTTGGACTTGAAGCGCGTGTCGTCCAGGCGGATCAGCGGGGCGCCAGCTTCGACGATCTGCCCTTCCTTGACGAACAGTTCGGAGACGATACCGCCTTCCAGGTTCTGGATTTTCTGCACCTTGGACGACGGGATCGCCTTGCCCTCGCCCTTGGTCACTTCGTCGATCACCGCGAAGTTGGCCCACAGCAGCAGGAACAGGAAGAAGCCGATGATGCCCCAGATGGTCAGGCGGATAACCCGCGGCGCATCCTCGATCAGCGCCTTGTTGACCTCGGGCAGGGGTTGATCGTGCAGCGATTCGGTGCCTTTGAAGTAGCGCAGGATCGAGTCTTTGAAACCGGATTTAAGCAACACTGATCTGCCCCTTCTTCAACGCTTCCATCACGACTGCTTTCGGCCCATCGGCGAGGATCTGCCCGCGGTCGATCACCAGCAGGCGATCCACCAGCGACAGCAGCGAGGCACGGTGGGTGACCAGCACCACGGTCTTGGCTTCCACCACGGCTTGCAGGCGTTGTTTCAAGCGTTCTTCACCCGTGTTGTCCATGGCGCTGGTCGGTTCGTCGAGCAGCAGGATCGGCGGGTTGAGCAGCAGGGCCCGGGCCAGGGCAACGTTCTGCCGCTGGCCGCCGGAGAGGTTCTGCCCGCGCTCGCCGACCTGCAGCTCGTAGCCCTGCGGGTGCAGGCGGGCGAACTCGTGGACGCCGGCCAGTTCGGCGGCCTGCAGCACCAGTTCGTCTTCGACATAACGGGCGCCGGAGGTCAGGTTGTCGCGCAGGGTGCCGGCCAGCAGCTGGATGTCCTGGGCCACATAACCGATGTTGTGGCGCAATTCGCTGACGTCGATCTGCCGGATGTCCACGCCGTCCACCAGCAAGGCGCCGGAGTCCGGGGCATACAGGCCCACCAGCAGCTTGGCCAGGGAGCTCTTGCCCGAGCCGCTGCGGCCGATGATGCCGATCTTCTCGCCCGGCTTGACCACCAGGTTGATGTTCTTCAGCGCCGGGTTCTGCTGCCCCGGGTAGGTGAAATTCAGCTGCCGGCATTCGATGGCGCCCTGCAGCACGTTGCGGCTCAGGGGGCGCTCGTCGAAGTTGCGCTCCTGGGGCAGCTCCATCATCTGGTCGACCGAGGTCATGGTCACCCGCGCCTGCTGGTAGCGGGTCAGCAGGCCGGACAACGAGGCCAGCGGGCTGAGGGCGCGGCCGCTGAGCATGTAGCAGGCGATCAGCCCGCCCATGCTCAGGTTGCCGTCGATGATCTGGTACACGCCGAAGACGATCATGATCACCCCGGCCAGCTGCTGGATCAGCAGGGTGATGTTCATCGCCAGGCTGGAGAGCATCTTCACCCGCAGCTCGAGGCGGCCCAGGGTGCCGATGGTCTGTTCCCACTGGTACTGGCGTTCGCTTTCGGCGTTGTTGACCTTCACCGCGTCCAGCCCGGCCAGGGTCTCGATCAGGCTCGACTGGCGCTCGGCGCCCAAGGCCATGGTTTTTTCCATGGTGGCAATCAGCGGTTTCTGCAGGGCGTAGCCGATGCCCAGGGCAATCGGGAAGGCCAGCACCGGAATCCACACCAGGTGCCCGCCGAGGATGGCGATCACCAGGAAGATCAGCAGGGTGAACGGCAGGTCGATCAGGCTGGTGAGGGTCAGCGAGGCGAGGAAGTCGCGCAGGCTCTGGAACTCGTGGATGTTCTGGGCAAAGCTGCCGACCCGCGCCGGCCGGTACTTCATGGCCATGCCGACGATGCGCTCGAACAGCGTGGCCGAGATGATCAGGTCGGTCTTCTTGCCGGCCAGGTCCAGGCACAGGCTGCGCAGGCTTTTGAGAATCAGGTCGAACAGGTAGGCGCCGGTGATGCCGATGGCCAGTACCCACAGGGTGGCGGCGGCCTGGTTGGGGACCACGCGGTCGTAGACGTTCATCACGAACAACGGCGCGGCCATGGCGATGACGTTGATCAGCAGGCTGGCGGCGATGGCGTCGGCGTACAGCCAGCGCGAACGCTTCAAGGTGTCGCGGAACCAGGAGCGGGCGCGAGGAATCAGCGAGCCGTGGTTGACGTCGAATTTGTGTTGGGGCTGGGCGAAGAACACTTGCCCGCTGTAATCGTCGGCCAGCATCTGGCGGCTGACGCTGACCTCGCCGCCATCGCTCTCGCTGAGCAGCAAGCGGGCCTTGTCTTCGCCCTGCCAGCCGAGCAGGACGGCGCTACGGCCGTCCTTGAGCAAGAGCATGGCCGGCATGGCGATGGCAGGAATCTGCTCCAGCTTGCGCCGCAGCAAACGCCCCTGCAGGCCGGCGCGAGCCGCGGCGCGCGGCAGCAGCTCGGCGCTCAGGCGCTGGGAGGGTAAAGGCAGGCCGGTGGTCAGCATGGCCGCGCTGGCCGGCTTCTGATGCAAGGAGCACAGGGTTAGCAGGGCATCCAGCAGCGGGTCGTCATGCATGCCGCGTGGATCATGGCTAAGTTGCACTCGACTGACTTCTGATTCCACGCTCGGCACTCTTTAACTGTCTATTGGATGAAAAGTACTCAATTCATCCCAGGCAGTTGGACCTTGGGCTTCACATCGTTCTGCACGACGGAAGCCATGGGTGCGACCACTCCCTGGCTCTTGAGCAATTCGCCCATGGTCGCCTTGATTCGATATTGAGTAAATAACTGAATGTTCTTGATTTCCGCCAACCGACGCGAGGCGGTGAACAGTTCATTCTCGCTATCGAGCAAGTCGAGCAAAGTGCGCTCGCCCAAACTGAATTGCTTCTGATACGCCTCACGCACGCTGGCGCTGCGATCGACATATTGCTGGGCGATCGGCACTTGCGCATTGGCGTTGTTCAAGGCGTTCCATGCCAAGCCTAGCTCTTCATTCAGAACACGCAGGGCGTTGTTACGAATATCCAGCGCCTGGGTGGACTGATAGGCCTTGGATTCCAGGTCGGCCTTGTTGCTGCCGCCGGCGAACAGGTTGAAGCGCATGCGCAGCATGGCCTGCCATTCGTTGTTGTGGCCGTCGATGCCGTCCAGGTTGTTGTCGGCGGTACGCCCAAGCTCGGCATCGAAGCGTGGGTAGAAGGTCGACTTGGCGGCTTCGTACTGCTTCTCGGCGGCGACGATGTCGGATTCGGCCGAACGCAGGATCGGGCTGTTTTCCAGCATCTGGCGCTGGGCTTCGTCGAGGCTGGCCGGCAGCAGGGCCATGAAGCCGACCGGGCGCTCCAGCTGATCCGGCATCTGGCCGACGGCGCTGAGGTAGTTGGTCTGGGCATCGGCCAGGTTGGTCTGTTCGGTGATCAGGTTGTTGCGCGCCTGGGCCATGCGCGCTTCCGCCTGGTCGAGGTCGGCGCGGCTGCCGACGCCACGCTGGGTGCGCAGCTGGATCTGATCGTAGATGCGCTCGTGATTGCGCATGTTGTCTTCGGCCAGGCGCACGAACTCGCGCCGGGTCAACACATCCAGGTACACCTGGGCCACGGTCAGCGCGGTGCGCTCGGAAGTGCCCAGCAACGAGTACGCCCGGGAATTGACGGTGGCTTGTTGACGCCCCACCTCACTGGAGGTGGCAAAACCGTCAAAAACCATTTGCTGGAGACGTAAACTTGATTCGCTGCGGTTCAGCGTCTCCCAGTGATTGCTCGATCCTGCACGGGTGGTCGGGCTGTCGGTGCCTTCGCGACCGTAACCGCCCAGCAAATCGACCCGCGGCAAATAGCCGCCCTTGGCCGCTTTGAGCTGGTAATCGGCCGCCAGGCGGCTGTTCACCGCGGCCTGGATTTCCGGATGGACATCCAGCGCTTTCTGCATGGCTTCGGGCAGGGTTTGTGCTTGGGCGAAACTGGCGGCGAGTACGAAGGGTAAGGCTTTGAACAACTGCGGACGCATAGAGGGGTTCCCAGGACTTCTTGTCTCAAATCACAGCAAAACGAGGCGCTGCATCGGATGATGGCAACCGGAATGACCGTATATCGGAAAGTTCAAACCATGAACTGGGTCACACACTTTTAGACAGGTCGCCGCATGAATATCAATGTGACATTACCTTGACGATTGTTTAGGATGACACTCAGAAGGTCAATAGTTTGGCATATGGTTAATAGCAAAAAAATATAGCCAATTTATTGACAAATGTTCGCGTCAAAATCACGTGTTTCTACACTCTGAAGAACGTCCAGACTGCGTCGGCGTATGCCCGTCAGGAACATGGAAGTCTACTGAACGGTACCCCCCGGAGAATCCTCAATGAGCAGTGTTGTTGCTACCGTCAAAAGCATTGTTGGCCAAGTTTTCGTCGTATCCCCCGAAGGGGTTCGCCGCGTACTCGTTGAGGGTGATCGCCTGTACGTAGGCGACCAGGTCGATACCGGCCTGGCGGGCGCCGTCAGCCTGGAACTGGCCGATGGCCGGACCCTGGACCTGGGTCGCGAAACGCAATGGAGCGGCAGTGCTCCGGACTCCAGCACCGACCTGGCCGAAGCCGCCGAGCAAGCTGCGCCATCAGTCGCTGAGCTGCAGCAGGCAATCGTCGCCGGTGCGGACCCGACTACCGAGCTGGAAGCCACCGCGGCCGGCCCGACCGCCGCGGGTACCGGCGGCGCTGCGGGCGGCGGCCACAGCTTCGTGATGCTCGACGCCACGGCAGGCCGGGTCGACCCGACCATCGGCTTCCCGACCGTGGGCCTCGGCGCGGCGGGCACCGCGGCGCAAGACACCACCGGTGCGCTGACCACCAATGACAACAGCACTACCACCGAGATCCTGCGCGACTCGACCCTGAGCCTGAGCGCAACCCCGAGCATTACCGAAGCTGGCGGCGTACTGGTGTACACCGCCACGCTGACCCAGGCACCGCTGACCGGCCTGACCATCACCCTGTCCAACGGTTCGGTGATCGTGATTCCGGCCGGGCAACTGACCGGCACTGTCAACGTGCCGCTGGCACCGAACGACACCGTCTACAACGACCCGAAAGAGATCAGCGTGGGCGTCACCGGCACCACCGGCGGCGGTGGCCTGGTCGTGACCGTAGACCCGACGCCAGCCGTCACCCAGGTCACGGACACCGTGGACACCACCACCGTGACCCTGACCGCGGGTTCCAGCGTGACCGAGGGTGGCCAGATCACCTACACCGCGACCCTGACCAACCCGGCGCAGACCCCGGTCACCGTGACCTTGTCCAATGGCTCGACCATCACCATCGACGCCGGCCAGACCGTCGGCACCGTGGTGGTCGACACCCCGCCGAACGACGTCTACAACAATGGCAGCACCGTCAGCACCAGCATTACCGGGACTACCGGCGGCAACTTCGAGAACCTGGTGCCGAACCCGACGCCGGCGGTGACCACCATCACCGACTCGCCGGACACCACCGGCCTGACCCTGACCGCCAACGGCACCGTCGTCGAAGGCGGCCAGATCACCTACACCGCAACCCTGACCAACCCGGCACAGACGCCGGTCACCGTGACCCTGTCCAACGGCTCGATCATCACCATCGACGCCGGCCGGACCGTCGGCACCGTGGTGGTCGATACCCCGGCCAATGACGTCTACAACAACGGCAGCACGGTCAGCACCAGCATTACCAGCACCACTGGCGGCAACTTCGAGAACCTGGTGCCAAGCACCACGCCGGCGGTGACCACCATCACCGACTCGCCGGATGCCACCGGCCTGACCCTGTCGGCCACTGGCAGCGTGGTGGAGGGTGGCCTGATCACCTACACCGCGACCCTGACCAACCCCGCGCAGACACCGGTCACCGTGACCCTGTCCAATGGTTCGACCATCACCATCGACGCCGGTAAGACCACTGGCACCGTGGTGGTCGATACCCCGGCCAACGACGTCTACAACAACGGCAGTACGGTCAGCACCAGCATTACCGGCGCCACCGGCGGCAACTTCGAGAACCTGGTGCCGAGCACCACGCCGGCACAGACCACCATCACCGACTCGGTGGACAACACCGGCCTGAGCCTGACAGCTACAGGCAGCGTTGTGGAGGGTGGCCAGATCACCTACACCGCGACCCTGACCAACCCGGCGCAGACCCCGGTTACCGTGACCCTGTCCAATGGCTCGACCATCGTGATCGAGGCCGGCAAGACCGTCGGCACCGTGGTGGTCGATACCCCCGCCAATGACGTCTACAACAACGGCAGCACAGTCAGCACCAGCATTACCGGCGCCACCGGTGGCAACTTCGAACAACTGACGCCCGACACCACGCCGGCGCAAACCACCATCACCGACTCCGTGGACGACACCGGACTGAGCCTGTCGGCCAGTGGTTCGGTCGCCGAAGGCGGCTCGATCGTCTACACCGCCACCCTGACCAACCCGGCCGGCACGCCGGTCACCGTGACCCTGAGCAACGGCGCCGTGATTACTATTGCCGCCGGTGCAACTACGGGCTCGGTGAGCGTTGCCGCGCCCGCCGATGACGTCTACAAGGACGCCGGCAAGGTCGAAGCCACCATCCAGGACGCCACTGGCGGCAACTTCGAAAACCTGGTGCCGAGCACCACGCCGGCGGTGACGGACATCACCGACACCATCGACACCTCGACTGTTTCGCTGACCGCGACGCCGTCCGTGGCTGAAGGCGGCACCGTGGTTTACACCGCGTCGGTGACTGCGCCAGTGACTGGCTCGCCGGTTGTGGTGACCCTGTCCAACGGCCAGACCATCACCATTCCAGTGGGTGAATCCTCCGGTACCGTCAATATCACGGCACCGAACGATGCCCTGGCCGGCGGCAGCTCCCTGAGCGCGACCATCACTGGCGCCACCGGTGGCAACTACGAGAAGTTGGATGTCGACGGCAAGCCTGCCGAGACTTCGGTTACTGATACTCCGGACACCACCAATCTGAGCCTCAGCGCGACTGACACCGTGGCCGAGGGTGGTTCGATTGTTTACACCGCTACCCTGACTAACGCTGCCGGTACTCCGGTGACCGTAACCCTGTCAAACGGCGCGGTGATTACTATCGCTGCCGGCGCCACTACTGGTTCCGTGACCGTCGCAGCGCCTGCTGACGATGTGTACAAGGATGCGGGCAAGGTTGAAGTCAGTATTAAAGAGACCGCTGGCGGCAACTTCGAGAACCTGGTTCCGAGCACTACCCCAGCTGTGACTGATGTCACTGACACCATCGATACCTCGACCGTCAGCCTGACCGCGACGCCTAGCGTTGCTGAAGGTGGAGTTGTCGTTTACACCGCTTCCGTAACGGCTCCAGTGACCGGCTCGCCAGTAGTCGTAACCCTGTCCAACGGACAAACCATCACCATCCCGGTCGGCGAATCTTCCGGCACTGTGAACTTCACGGCACCAAACGATGCCCTGGCCGGCGGTAGCTCCCTGAGCACCACCATTACCGGTGCAACCGGCGGCAACTACGAGAAGCTGGACGTCGACGGTAAGCCTGCCGAGACCTCGGTTACCGATACGCCGGACACTACCAACCTGACCCTCAGCGCCACCGACACCGTGGCTGAGGGTGGTTCGATTGTTTACACCGCGACGCTGACCAACGCGGCCGGGACTCCGGTAACCGTGACTTTGTCGAACGGTGCAGTGATTACTATTGCCGCTGGTGCAACTACGGGTTCCGTGACCGTGGCTGCTCCAGCCGATGACGTCTACAAAGACGCTGGCAAAGTCGAAGTCAGCATCAAAGAGACTGCTGGCGGCAATTTCGAGAACCTTGTACCGAGCACCACTCCGGCGGTCACCGACGTGACTGACACCATCGACACGTCGACCGTCAGCCTGACTGCCACGCCTAGCGTTGCTGAAGGTGGCATTGTTGTTTACACCGCGTCGGTCACTGCACCGGTTACTGGCTCGCCTGTAGTCGTAACCCTGTCGAATGGCCAGACCATTACCATCCCGGTCGGCGAATCCTCCGGCACCGTGAACTTCACGGCACCAAACGATGCTCTCGCTGGCGGCAGCTCCCTGAGCACCACCATTGCCGGTGCAACCGGCGGCAACTACGAAAAGCTGGATGTTGATAGCAAACCGGCTGATACCTCGGTCACCGATACGCCAGATACCACCACCCTTAGCCTGACAGCGACTGACACTGTCGCTGAAGGCGGTTCGATCGTTTATACGGCCACCTTGACCAATGCCGCTGGCACGCCGGTAACCGTGACTCTGTCGAACGGTGCAATCATCACCATCGCAGCCGGTGCGACCACGGGCTCTGTGACCGTCGC
>NZ_JACNDE010000027.1:0-90394 GCF_017351415.1 Pseudomonas sp. FW305-25
GGAATTCTACAGCGTTACACGCTGCTGTCAACACCTCTTTTTCTCCGCTTTCGACCGAGAAGATCGAATCGTTAACTCGGCGAAAACTGACTGCCGAATCAACTCCTTCGGGCTTCGATAAACTGAAGCGTAACCGCTGTCGAAAACCGCTTAACTCGTTGAATCTCAAGGAGTTTTCCGCTTCGACTGCGCCGGAAGTGGGGCGAATTATAGACTTCCAGAATCTGCCGTCAACACTTATTTTCACAAATCTGTCATATCAGTCAAAAAGCCCCTAAAAGCAAAGGCCGCCCCCAAGGGGGCGGCCTTTAATACCCTTCTACTTATTACAAGCTAGGGAAGGCGAACTGCGAGGCTTCATGACTGGCACGCTGTGGCCAACGTTGAGTGATCGCCTTGCGACGGGTATAGAAACGCACACCGTCCGGACCGTAGGCATGCAGGTCGCCAAACAGCGAACGCTTCCAGCCGCCGAAGCTGTGGTATGCCACCGGTACCGGCAGCGGTACGTTGACCCCCACCATCCCGACTTCAATCTCGTCACAGAATAGGCGCGCCGCTTCACCGTCACGGGTAAAGATGCAGGTGCCGTTGCCATATTCGTGATCGTTGATCAGTTGCATGGCCTCTTCCAGGCTGTTCACCCGCACGACGCACAGCACCGGCCCGAAGATCTCTTCTTTATAGATGCGCATTTCCGGGGTGACGTTGTCGAACAGGCAACCACCGAGGAAGAAGCCTTCTTCGTGACCCGGCACGCTCAGGCCACGACCGTCGACCACCAGCTTCGCGCCCGCCTTCACGCCATCCTCGACATAACCGCTGACCTTGTCCCGCGCCTGCCCTGTGACCAGCGGCCCCATGTCCAGGCCACAGGAAGTGCCGGCACCGATTTTCAGCGCCTTGATCTGCGGAACCAGCTTGGCCACCAACGCATCGGCCACCTGGTCGCCGACACACACGGCAACCGAGATCGCCATGCAACGCTCGCCGCAGGAACCATAGGCCGCGCCCATCAAGGCACTGACCGCGTTGTCCAGGTCGGCATCCGGCATCAGCACAGCGTGGTTCTTCGCGCCGCCCAGTGCCTGCACGCGTTTGCCGCGCTTGGTGCCTTCGGCGTAGATGTATTCGGCAATCGGCGTCGAACCAACGAAGCTCAGTGCCTTGACTTCCGGCGCTTCGATCAGCGCGTCCACCGCGGCCTTGTCGCCGTGCACCACACTCAGCACGCCTTTCGGCAGGCCGGCTTCCAGCAGCAGCTGGGCAATCAGCAGGGTCGAACTCGGGTCACGCTCGGATGGTTTGAGGATGAAGCAGTTGCCGCAGACGATCGCCAGCGGATACATCCACAGTGGCACCATCGCCGGGAAGTTGAACGGGGTGATGCCGGCAACCACGCCCAGCGGCTGGAAGTCGGACCAGGCATCAATGTTCGGGCCGACGTTGCGGCTGTACTCGCCCTTGAGGATTTCCGGAGCGGCACAGGCGAACTCGACGTTTTCGATACCGCGCTTGAGCTCACCGGCGGCGTCTTCCAGGGTCTTGCCGTGTTCTTCGCTGATCAGCTGGGCGATGCGCGATTCGTTCTGCTCCAGCAATTGCTTGAAGCGGAACATCACCTGGGCACGCTTGGCCGGCGGCGTGTTGCGCCAGGCCGGGAAGGCAGCCTTGGCGGCATCGATGGCGCTCTGGATGGTTTCGCGGCTGGCCAGCGGCAGCTTGTGGATCGCCTGACCAGTGGACGGATTGAACACATCGACCGCGCGACCACTCTCGGTCACCAGTTCACCATTGATCAAATGCGGGATAACGCTCATCGGGGAACTCCTGAAGTTGTCCACAGGCGCCCGCCAAGGGGCGCCTGCTCTATATAGATGACTTTGAATATGAGCCAAACCACGGTGGCGCCTATAAGTACGCCATCGCGAGCAAGCTCAGCTCCTACAGTTTTTGGGAATCAGTCGAGCTTGTTCAGCACTTCGCCGACGGCATCGAACAGACGATCCAGATCCTGCGGCTTGCTGTTGAAGGTCGGGCCGAACTGCAGGGTGTCGCCGCCGAAGCGTACGTAGAAACCGGCTTTCCACAGGGCCATGCCCGCTTCGAACGGACGCACGATGGCATCGCCATCGCGCGGGGCAATCTGGATGGCACCGGCCAGGCCGTAGTTACGGATGTCGATGACATTCTTCGTCCCCTTGATGCCGTGCAGTGCCTTCTCGAAATGCGGTGCCACGTCAGCGACGCTCTGCACCAGGTTTTCTTTCTGCAACAGATCCAGTGCCGCCAGACCGGCCGCGCAAGCCACTGGGTGCGCCGAGTAGGTATAGCCGTGGGGGAATTCCACCGCGTACTCGGGGGTCGGCTGGTTCATGAAGGTCTGGTAGATCTCGGAGCTGGCAATCACCGCGCCCATCGGAATCGCGCCGTTGGTGACTTGCTTGGCGATGCACATCAGGTCCGGGGTCACGCCAAAGCTGTCGGCACCGAACATCTTGCCGGTACGGCCGAAACCGGTGATCACTTCGTCGAACACCAGCAGGATATTGTGCTGGTCGCAGATTTCCCGCAGGCGCTTGAGGTAACCCTGTGGCGGCACCAGCACGCCAGCGGAACCGGCCAGAGGCTCGACGAACACCGCGGCGATGTTGGAGGCGTCATGCAGTTCGATCAGCTTGAGCAGTTCGTCGGCCAGGGCGATACCGCCCTGCTCCGGAATGCCACGGGAGAACGCGTTGCTTGCCAGCAGGGTGTGCGGCAGGTGGTCGACATCCATCATCGCCTGGCCGAACAGTTTACGGTTGCCGTTGACCCCGCCGAGGCTGGTACCGGCGATGTTCACGCCGTGATAGCCACGGGCACGGCCGATCATCTTGGTCTTGGTCGACTGGCCTTTCAGGCGCCAGTAGGCGCGCACCATTTTCACCGCGGTATCGGCGCATTCGGAACCGGAGTCGGTGAAGAACACGTGGTTCAGATTGCCCGGGGTCAGCGCGGTGATTTTCTCGGCCAGCTGGAACGACAGCGGGTGACCGTACTGGAAGCCTGGCGAGTAATCGAGGGTGCCCAGTTGCTTGGCCACCGCTTCCTGGATTTCCTTGCGGGTGTGGCCGGCGCCACAGGTCCACAGGCCGGACAGCGAGTCATAGACCTTGCGCCCCTTGTCGTCGACCAACCAGCTGCCTTCGGCGGCGACGATCAGGCGCGGATCGCGCTGGAAGTTGCGGTTGGCGGTGTAGGGCATCCAGTGAGCATCGAGCTTGAGCTGGCTGGCCAGGGAAGCTGGAGCGTTTTCATGCATGTTCATGGGGCAAAACCTCGCAGGGCAATAAGCGGCGCAGGGATCGGAAAGCGTTGTTGCAGCTAAGTTGCCACGGCTATAAAGTCGGTGAAATCCAACTTTTATAACCTTCAGTCAGTGGCCCACTAAACTATGAGCAGCCGTCGCGCCGACCCGCTGGCGCAAGTCAGCGACTTTGATATCCGCCTGCTGCGGATCTTTCGCAGCGTGGTCGAGTGCGGAGGCTTCTCCGCCGCGGAAACTGTGCTCGGCATCGGTCGCTCGGCCATCAGCCAGCAGATGAGCGACCTCGAGCAGCGTCTCGGCCTGCGCCTGTGCCAACGCGGACGCGCCGGTTTCTCGCTGACCGAAGAGGGTCGCGAGGTATATCAATCGGCCCTGCAACTGTTGAGCGCCCTGGAAAGCTTTCGTACCGAGGTCAACGGCCTGCACCGGCACCTGCGTGGCGAACTGATCATCGGCCTGACCGACAACCTGGTCACCCTGCCCCACATGCGCATCACCCATGCACTGGCGCAACTGAAGGAGCGCGGGCCGGACGTGCAGATCCAGATCCGCATGATCGCCCCCAACGAAGTCGAACAAGGCGTGCTCGACGGGCGCCTGCATGTCGGCGTAGTGCCCCAGGCCAGTGCCTTGTCCGGGCTGGAATACCAACCGCTGTACAGCGAACGCTCGCTGCTTTATTGCGCCGTCGGCCACCCGCTGTTTTATGTCGACGACAAGCAACTGGACGATAGGCGCCTCAACGAGCAGGACGCCATCGCCCCGACCTTCCGCCTGCCCGCCGAGATCCAGGCCCATTACCAGGCGCTCAATTGCACCGCCAGCGCTTCGGACCGCGAAGGCATGGCGTTCCTGATTCTCACCGGACGCTACATTGGCTACCTGCCGGACCACTACGCCAGCCTCTGGGTCCAGCAGGGACGACTGCGCGCGCTCAAGCCCGGCTCACGTTTTTATGACCTGAGCCTGGCATCGGTCACACGCAAGGGCCGTCGCCCCCATTTGGTGCTGGAAAGCTTCCTGGACAGCCTGGCGGCCACCCGCTGAAAAAACCTACGACACTATAAAAGCCCCGCCCCCATTGCCCCATAACGGCAAACACAGGCAATAACCTGAGCACATGGACAGCTTTTTGCAGGGCACGATGACCTTGAACCATCAGCCCTGAGTTCCCCGTCCATGCAGCCAGACACCTTGCGCCAAAGCGACCTGATCTACGGTCTCGACGATCGCCCGAAACCACTCGCCGCGATCCTCGCCGCCCTGCAGCATGTGCTGGCGAGTTTCGTCGGCATCATCACCCCGCCACTGGTGATCGGCTCGACCCTGGGCCTGGGCGCCCACCTGCCCTACCTGGTCAGCATGGCGCTGATGGTTTCCGGCGTCGGCACCTTCATTCAAGCGCGTCGGCCGTTCGGAATCGGCGCGGGGATGATCTGCCTGCAAGGCACCAGCTTTGCCTTCCTCGGCGCGGTGCTGTCCGCGGGTTTTCTGGTCAAGCAACGGGGCGGCAGCCCGGAAGACATCCTGGCGATGATTTTTGGCGTGTGCTTTTTCGGCGCGGCGGTGCAGATCGTCCTGAGCCGATTCATCGGCCAATTGCGCCGGGTCATCACCCCGCTGGTCACCGGCATCGTGATTACCCTGATCGGTGTCAGCCTGATCAAGGTCGGCATCACCGACCTGGGCGGCGGCTTCAATGCCGCGGATTTCGGCGCGCCGGGCAACCTGGCGCTGGGCCTGTTGGTGCTATTGACCATCATCCTGCTGAACCGCTCGAACACGCCCTGGGTACGGCTGTCGGCGATCATCATCGGCCTGGCCCTGGGCAGCCTCGCCGCCTGGTTCAGCGGCAAGCTGGTGCCCCAGGCGTTGCCCGACCTGCCGCTGATCAGCCTGCCGACGCCCTTCCGCTTCGGTTTCAGCTTCGACTGGACGGCGTTCCTGCCCGTGGCGCTGATCTACCTGATCAGCACCCTCGAAACCGTCGGCGACCTGACCGCCAACTGCATGCTCGCCCGCCAGCCCATCAGCGGCCCTTCTTATATAAGCCGGCTCAAGGGCGGCATTCTCGGCGACGGCGTCAGTTGCATGATCGCCGCGACCTTCAGCGCCTTCCCCAACACCACCTTCGCCCAGAACAACGGGGTGATTCAGCTGACCGGCGTGGCCAGCCGCCATGTCGGGCTGTACATCGGCCTGTTGCTGTTTTGCCTGGGCCTGTTTCCACTGATCGGCGCGGTGCTGCAGCAAATCCCCAAGCCAGTGCTCGGCGGCGCCACCCTGGTGATGTTCGGCAGCGTCGCCGCGGCCGGCGTGCGCATCCTCGCCCAGGCACCGCTGGACCGGCGCAGCATGCTGATCATCGCCACCTCCTTCGGCGTCGGCCTGGGGATCGCGGCGCAACCGAACCTGCTGCACCTGTTGCCCAAGGTGGTGCAGAACCTGTTCGACTCGGCGATCACCAGCGGCGGCCTGACCGCGATCCTCATGTGCCTGTTGCTGCCGGAAGATCGGGCCGCGCTGCGTAGCGCAAATCCGGCCGGCGAAAGCGACACCCTGGAACCGCTTTGAGGGTTTTCTGCCCATTAAGACTTGTCTGAGGCCTGTGGGTGCGCTATCAACGCACTGGTTGCACCCACAGAACAGCTCGGAAATGCCTATGACCCTTGAAGTCCCAGCCCACGCCGGCCCTCAAACCGCCAAGCCCGCCAGCCGTATTCGTCAGAAAAACGAAGAAGCGATCATCAAGGCCGCCGAAGACGAGTTCGCCCGTCACGGTTTCAAAGGCACCAGCATGAACACCATCGCGCAGAATGCCGGCCTGCCCAAGGCCAACCTGCATTACTACTTCACCAACAAGCTTGGGTTGTATGTCGCGGTGCTGAGCAACATCCTCGAGTTGTGGGACAGCACCTTCAACACCCTGACCGCCGAGGACGACCCGGCCGAAGCGCTGACCCGCTACATCCGCGCCAAGATGGAGTTCTCCCGGCGCCAGCCGCAGGCCTCGCGAATCTTCGCCATGGAGATCATCAGCGGCGGCGAATGCCTCAGCGAATACTTCAGCCAGGACTACCGCGCCTGGTTCCAGGGGCGCGCCGCGGTGTTCCAGGCCTGGATCGACGCCGGCAAGATGGACCCCGTGGACCCGGTGCACCTGATCTTCCTGCTGTGGGGCAGCACCCAGCATTACGCCGACTTCGCCACCCAGATCTGCCGCGTCACCGGTCGCAGCAAGCTGACCAAGCAGGACATGGAAGACGCCGGCAACAACCTGATCCGCATCATCCTCAAGGGTTGCGGTCTCAAGCCTGCCTTATAAAGAACACAACGCATGCCCTTTACCCTCGCCGGCCTTTGCGAATACCGCGAAGAGATTCGCAAAAGCCGCTTTATCGCCCTCGCCGCGCCAATCAGCAGCGCGACCGAGGCCCAAGCCTTTATCGAACGGCACAGCGATCCCAATGCCTCCCACAACTGCTGGGCCTGGAAACTCGCCGAGCAATACCGCAGCAGTGATGACGGCGAGCCCGGCGGCACCGCCGGCCGCCCGATCCTCGCGGCCATCGAAGCCCAGGACTGCGATCAGGTCGCGGTCCTGGTGATTCGCTGGTACGGCGGCATTCAGCTGGGCACCGGCGGCCTGGCCCGCGCCTATGGTGGTAGCGCCAACAAATGCCTGCAAGGCGCCGAACGCATCGAACTGATCAGCCGCGTAGCCCTGCGTTGCGCCTGCAGCTTCAGCGAGCTGGCACTGGTCAAGCTGCGGGTCGCCGAACTCGGCGGGCTGCTGGTCGAGGAACACTTCACGGCCAACGGCGTAGAACTGCAACTGGCCCTGGGCGAAAGCCAGATCGCCACCTTACAAAGCCAGCTGGCCGACCTGAGTCGCGGGCGCATCCTCTTGCAGCGCTGAGCGCACCAATACGCACCAACGCCTCGAAATCATCCTGTGCACAACGGCCCGGTGGATAGCCGACTTGCCCACACCTGCTGTGCACCCGACTGTGGATAACCTGAGCACACTTGCCTGTAACCCTTCTGTCACGTGGCTTTGCAGCGATTGCTCACTTTTCAGCCAATCACCCGCCAAAAACATATTTTTCAAATTAAAACAGTAAGTTAGCGTGGTTTATCGCTTTTAGAAGAAAGCCACACAGTGCTTATGCCCGGCCTTCGGGCTTGCACACAAATACTGTGGAACAAGCTGTGGATAACCCGTGCAAGGCTGCGCCAGCCGCATAGAGCGCAAGGCTTGCAGGCACCTGATCATTTTTCGACCAGACCGTTCGGGCAAAACCGCCGCCGTTTCAAGCTCCTTGCCCTGAACTGGTGCCGAATAGCGGTGCAGGTAACGAGCAAAGGGGGCACGAGGCCGCAGTTCATCGGGGTCTCGGTAGTTTCCTGACTCACTGGCCAGGAAATTGCTTTATCCACCGGCATAACGTTCAGCAACCCGAGTCCGTCATGCCCAACCCTGTTCCCATCCCCGCTGCAACACCCCGCCTGCAACTGCGCGGAATAACCAAGCGTTATCCCGGTTGCCTGGCCAACGACGGGATCGACCTGAGTATCCAGCCGGGGGAAATCCACGCCCTGCTCGGTGAAAACGGCGCCGGCAAAAGCACCCTGATGAAAATCATCTACGGGGTGACCCAGGCCGACTCGGGCGAGGTGATCTGGCAGGGACAGCATCAGCTCATGCGCAATCCGGCCCAGGCGCGCAGCCTGGGGATCGGCATGGTGTTCCAGCATTTCTCGCTGTTCGAGACCCTGACCGTGGCGCAGAACATCGCCCTGGCCATGGGCACCGCGGCCGGCACACCGAAGCAGCTGGAGCCGAAGATCCGCCAGGTCTCGCAGCGCTACGGCATGGCCCTGGAGCCGGAACGCCTGGTGCACAGCCTGTCCATCGGCGAACGCCAGCGGGTGGAGATCATTCGCTGCCTGATGCAGGACATCCGCCTGCTGATCCTCGACGAGCCGACCTCGGTGCTGACGCCCCAGGAAGCCGACGAACTGTTCGTCACCCTGCGCCGCCTGGCCAGCGAGGGCTGCAGCATTCTGTTCATCAGCCACAAGCTCGGCGAAGTCCGCGCCCTGTGCCACAGCGCCACGGTGCTGCGCGGTGGACGGGTGGCCGGGCACTGCATACCCGCCGAATGCTCGGACCAGGAACTGGCGCGGCTGATGGTCGGCGAAGCCGCGAGCCTGATCACCGATTACCCGAAGGCCAAGGGCGGCGAGGCCTTCTTGCAGGTACAGAAACTGTCCTGGCCCAATCCGGACCCGTTCGGCTGCTCGCTCCAGGACATCGACCTGGACGTGCGCAGCGGTGAAATCGTCGGCATTGCCGGGGTCGCCGGCAATGGCCAGGACGAACTGCTGGCCCTGCTCAGCGGCGAACAGCATCTTGGCCGTACCGCCGCTTCCACCCTGCGCTTCGCCGGCCAGTACGTTGCCCATTTGCATCCCGATGCCCGCCGCCGACTGGGCCTGGCGTTCGTCCCGGCCGAGCGCCTGGGCCACGGCGCCGTACCGGAACTGAGCCTGGCGGACAACGCCCTGCTGACCGCCTTCCAGCATGGGCTGGTGAGCAACGGCCTGATTCAGCGCGGCAAGGTGCTGGCCTTGGCCGAGGACATCATTCGCCGCTTCGCGGTGAAAACGCCGGACAGCCAGACCGCCGCCCGCAGCCTGTCCGGCGGCAATCTGCAGAAATTCATCCTCGGCCGGGAAATCCTCCAGCGCCCCAGGCTGCTGATCGCCGCGCACCCGACCTGGGGCGTCGACGTCGGCGCCGCCGCGACTATCCATCGGGCCCTGGTGGCCCTGCGCGATGCGGGCGCGGCGATCCTGGTGATCTCCGAAGACCTCGATGAACTGTTCCAGATCAGCGATCGCCTGGCGGCCCTGTGCAGCGGTCGCCTGTCGGCCCTCAAGGCCACCGCGGACACCAGCCTGGTCGAAGTCGGCGGCTGGATGGCCGGCCAGTTCGATACCCCCGTCCACCTATCCGCTCAGCCAGCGTAACGGAGCTGTTTATTTATGCTGCTTTCTCTCGAACCCCGCGGCCAGCAATCGCGCCTGATGCTCTGGTGCTCGCCGCTGTTGGCCGCCGCCCTGACCCTGGGCTGTGGCTCGTTGCTGTTCGTCGCCCTGGGCCACGACCCGCTGGAAACCCTGCACACCTTGCTGATCGCCCCGATCAGCGACCTGTATGGCGTCTCCGAACTGTTGGTCAAGGCCCTGCCGATCCTGCTCTGCGCCCTCGGCCTGGCCGTGGCTTACCAGGCACGGATCTGGAACATCGGCGCCGAAGGCCAGTTGCTGCTCGGCGCCCTGGCCGGCAGCGCCCTGGCGGTGAACATCATCGACCTGCAAAGCCGCTGGGCGCTGGTGCTGATCCTGCTCACCGGCACCCTGGCCGGCGCCGCCTGGGCCGGCCTCACCGCCTGGTTGCGCACGCACTTCAACGCCAATGAAATCCTCACCAGCATCATGCTCAACTACATCGCCCTGAACCTGCTGCTGTACTGCGTGCACGGGCCGCTGAAAGACCCGGCCGGGTTCAACTTCCCCGAGTCGGCGATGTTCGGCGATGCCAGCCGCCTGCCGCTGCTCCTGGAAGACGGCCGGGTGCATGCCGGGGTGTATTTCGCCCTGCTGGCCCTGGTGGCGGTGTGGGTGCTGCTGCAAAAAAGCTTCGTCGGTTTCCAGATCAAGGTGCTGGGGCTGGACAAGCGCGCCGCCGGCTTCGTCGGTTTTCGCGAGAAGCGCCTGATCTGGCTGGCGCTGCTGATCAGCGGTGGGCTGGCCGGCCTGGCCGGGGTGTGCGAAGTCACCGGTCCCATCGGCCAGCTGGTGCCCCAGGTATCGCCCGGCTATGGCTATGCGGCGATCACCGTGGCCTTTCTCGGCCGCCTGCACCCGATCGGCATTCTGTTCTCCAGCCTGCTGATGGCGCTGCTGTACATCGGTGGCGAGAACGCGCAGATGAGCCTCAACCTGCCGCAAGCCATCACCCAGTTGTTCCAGGGCATGATGCTGTTCTTCCTGCTGGCCAGTGACGTGCTGATTCTCTATCGGCCGCGCCTGAACCTGCGCTGGGCACGTCGCGCCGCCAACCCTTGCGTGCAGGCAGGAGCGCTGTGATGGATATCGATCTGTTGAGCAATATTTTCTACGCCATGATCCGCTGCGGTACGCCGCTGCTGCTGGTGGCCCTGGGCGAACTGATCTGCGAAAAGAGCGGCGTCCTCAACCTCGGCCAGGAAGGCATGATGCTGTTTGGCGCGGTGATCGGTTTTATCGTCGCCCTGAACAGCGGCAACCTGTGGCTCGGCGTGCTGCTGGCGATGCTCGCCGGGATGCTGCTGTCATCGCTGTTCGCCCTAGTGGCACTGGTGTTCAACGCCAATCAGGTGGCCACCGGCCTGGCCCTGACCATCTTTGGGGTCGGGCTGTCGAGCTTCGTCGGCGCCAGTTGGGTCGGTAAACCGCTGGCCGGATTCGAGCCCATGGCGATTCCGCTGCTGAGCGAGATCCCCTTGATCGGGCGCATGCTGTTTGCCCAGGACCTGCTGGTCTACCTGTCCTTCGCCCTGTTCGCCCTGGTGGCCTGGGTGATCCTGAAAAGCCGGGTCGGCCTGATCATCCAGGCGGTCGGCGAAAACCCCGACGCGGCCAGCGCCATGGGCCTGCCGGTGCTGCGGGTACGCACCCTGGCGGTGCTGTTCGGCGGCGCCATGGCCGGCCTGGCCGGGGCATACCTGTCCCTGGCCTACACACCGATGTGGGCGGAAAACATGAGCGCCGGGCGCGGCTGGATCGCCCTGGCGCTGGTGGTGTTCGCCAGCTGGCGGGTGTGGCGCCTGCTGCTCGGCGCCTACCTGTTCGGCCTCGCCAGCATCCTGCATCTGGTGGCGCAAGGCCTGGGCCTGGCGGTCCCCTCGAACCTGCTGGCGATGCTGCCGTATGCCGCGACCATCCTGGTGCTGGTGCTGCTGTCCCGGGATGCGCTGCGCACCCGCCTGTATGCGCCGGTTTCGCTGGGGCAACCGTGGCAGGCGGGGCGATAGGTAGCGTTCGGGCGGGCGTTATCGCGGGCAAGCCTCGCTCCTACGGAATCCCTGGCAAGGGGTCGAGGCGTCTGTCCTGCTCGCGAACCGGCCACAACTGCGCCACCGCCCAGGCCAGCTCGAAAAACAGGATCACGCCGATCAAGGCCGTGCCACCCTGGGCCAGGGCGTAGATCTGCCAGGTGGCGAACAGCAGCCGGCCGGTGGCATCGTAGCGTCCGAAGGCCAGCTGCGGATCGCGGATGCGCAGCACCGACCACACGCAGACGATCGAGCCCATCAGGTTGACCATCAGCATGTGCATGGGCTCGAACGGCGGCAGTGCGCCGGGCAGGTCGAGGGCCTGGCTCCACTGCTGCATCAGGCCGTGCAGGGCGAGAAAGCTCCAGGGGGTGACAAAGGCGGCGGTGACGATCAGGTCGTACCAACCGCTGGCCCGCACCAATTGACGGTATTGCGCTGTGCTCCACATAAAGGATCGCTCCGGATATTCAAGGAGCACATAAGCTAAAGCCTGGAGTATGCTCCAGGGTCAAGCCCTTCCGAGACTCCAGCATGCGCATCGGTGAACTTGCCCAGGCCTGCGCCGTCAGCCGCGATACCCTGCGCTTCTACGAGCAGCGCGGGTTGATCGCGGCGCAACGCAGCGCCAACGGCTATCGTGAATACCCCAGCGACATGGTGCAGCTGGTGCTCTACATCAAGACCGCGCAGCGCCTGGGCTTCAGCCTCGGCGAGATCGGCAGCAGCGTTGCCGCGATCTGGCATGCCAGCGATCCGGACAGCGCCGTGACGCAACTGCTGCAAGACAAACTGACCCTGATCGAGACCCGAATCAGCGAACTGGGCGAGTTGCGCCAGGAGCTGCGACAACGGCTCGGCCAGCGTTGCCCATTAAATCCATGATCTTCACTCATCAAGGAATCCCCGCATGTCTACGCCAAAAACCGCACTGATCATCGGCGCCTCCAGAGGCCTGGGCCTGGGCCTGGTGCAACGTCTGCTGGACGCTGGCTGGCAGGTCAGCGCCACCGTGCGCAACCCGCAAAAAGCCGAGGCGCTCAAGGCCCTGGGCCCGGTCCGTATCGAGCAACTGGACATGGACGACCAGCAGGCGGTGATCGCCCTGAACCAGAAGCTCAAAGGCGAAGTGTTCGACCTGCTGTTCGTCAACGCCGGGGTCAAGGGGCCGGACGACCAGACGCCAGGCAAGGCGACCCTGGCGGAAGTCGGCCAGCTGTTCTTCACCAACGCCGTGGCGCCGATCAACCTGGCCCAGCGTTTCCTCCCGCAGATCCGTCCGGATAGCGGCGTGCTGGCGTTCATGAGTTCGGTGCTGGGCAGCGTGACCATGCCCGACGCGCCGGAGCTGGCGCTGTACAAGGCGAGCAAGGCAGCACTGAACTCCATGACCAACAGCTTCGTCACCCAGCTCGAGCAGAAGCTCACCGTGCTGTCGCTGCACCCGGGCTGGGTGAAGACCGACATGGGCGGCGAAGGCGCGGACATCGACGTCGAGACCAGCACCCGCGGCCTGATCGAGCAGATCAATGCCTATACCGGCAAGGGCGGGCACCATTTTGTCAACTACAAGGGCGAAACCATTCCCTGGTAAGCCTGCACCTGTAGCCGCTGCCAGAGACTGCGATAAGGCGCGAAGAGCCTTCCCGCGGCTGACATCGCAGCGCCCACTGCGTGGTCGAACGCAGCCTTCGGCAGCGGCTACAGGACGTCATCGCGGGCTAGCCTTGCGCCTACGGAGGGCGAGCTGGCCAGCGATAGACCGCAACGCGGTCTCGCCGTAAACTGCACCCCGCGTCGATCCTGACGCCCCTGGATCAGCAGACAGGGCAACACTGAGCTGGCTAACCTGAACCCACTTTCAGAGGAGCCGGCCATCATGCCTGCGACCCGTACCTGGTTAAAGAATCCCCTCGCCATTTTCACTGGCAATGCCCTCGACGCCCGTGGTGGCCTGGTGCTGCAAGACGGCCTGATCGTCGAAGTGCTCGGCGCCGGCCAGCAACCCGCCCAGCCCTGTGGACAGGTCTTCGATGCCCGCGAGCATGTGCTGCTGCCGGGGCTGATCAACACCCATCACCACTTCTATCAGACCCTGACCCGCGCCTGGGCGCCAGTGGTCAACCAGCCGCTGTTCCCCTGGCTGAAAACCCTGTACCCGGTCTGGGCCCGGCTGACCCCGGAGAAACTCGCCCTGGCCAGTAAAGTGGCGCTGGCCGAACTGCTGCTGTCGGGCTGCACCACCGCCGCCGACCACCACTACCTGTTCCCCGAAGGCCTGGAAAACGCCATCGACGTGCAGGTGGCCAGCGTGCGCGAACTGGGCATGCGCGCCATGCTCACCCGCGGCTCCATGAGCCTCGGCGAAGCGGATGGCGGCCTGCCGCCGCAACAGACCGTGCAACAGGGCGAGGTGATTCTCGCCGACAGCCAGCGGCTGATCGCCGAGTACCACGAACGCGGCGCCGGCGCGCAGATCCAGATCGCCCTGGCGCCCTGCTCGCCGTTCTCGGTGACCCCAGAGATCATGGCGGCCAGCGCCGAGCTGGCGGCAAAACTCGACGTGCGCCTGCACACCCACCTGGCGGAAACCCTCGACGAGGAAGACTTCTGCCTGCAACGCTTCGGCCTGCGCACCGTGGACTACCTGGACAGCGTCGGCTGGCTCGGCCCGCGGACCTGGCTGGCCCACGGCATCCATTTCAACCCGGATGAAATCGCCCGCCTCGGGGCCGCCGGGACCGGCATCTGCCATTGCCCGAGCTCCAACATGCGCCTGGCCTCGGGCATCTGCCCGACCCTGGAACTGACCGACGCCGGCGTGCCCGTCGGCCTGGGCGTGGATGGCTCGGCCTCGAACGACGCCTCGAACATGATTCTCGAAACCCGTCAGGCCCTGTACCTGCAGCGCCTGCGCTACGGCGCCGAAAAGATCACCCCGGAGTTGGTGCTGGGCTGGGCCACCCAGGGTTCGGCACGGCTGCTGGGGCGCAGCGATATCGGCGAGCTGGCCGTGGGCAAGCAGGCCGACCTGGCGCTGTTCAAGCTCGATGAGCTGCGCTTCTCCGGCAGCCATGATCCGTTGTCGGCGTTGCTGCTGTGCGGCGCGGACCGGGCGGACCGGGTGATGGTCGGCGGCCAGTGGCGGGTGATCGACGGGCAGGTCGAGGGCCTGGATCTGAGGGGCTTGATTGCCGATCACAGCCAGGCGGCCCGGCAGCTGATCGCCGGCGCCTGACACCGGACGCGTTCGCGGGCAAGCCACGCTCCATGCATCTGTAGGAGCGAGGCTTGCCCGCGAAGCTTTTACAGCCCCAACAACGACAACATGATGAAGGTCGCGAACAGCACGAAGTGGGTCATGCCTTCGATGGCATTGGTCTCACCGTCATTGAGGTTGATCGCGCTGACGATCAGGGTGATGAAGATCATCACCGTCTGCACTGGGGTCATCGCCATCTGGAACGGCTGGCCGGTGTAGAGCGCCATCGCCTCCATCACCGGCACCGTCAGGATCACCGTCGACAACGACGCGCCCAACGCAATGTTGACCACCGACTGCATGCGATTGGCTAACGCCGCGCGCAGGGCCGTGAGGATTTCCGGCGCCGCGGAAATCGCCGCCACCAGGATCGCCGTGATCACCGGCGGCGCGCCCGTGCCTTCCAGCCCCAGGTCGAGGGTCTTGGACATCACCTCCGCCAACGCGCCGATCAGTACCACGCCGAACACCAGGGTGGCGATGGAAAACGCCAGGCTGACAGGCGCCGACTGATCTTCTGTCGGTTCTTTCTTGCGGCGTTTTTCCGGGTAGCTGTAGCTGAAGAAGTAGCTGTGGGCGCCGACCTGCATGCGCAGGAACAGGGTGTACAACAGCACCATGGCGCCAATGGTGAAGGCCGAGTAGAGCTTCCATTTCGACTCGGGAATGAACTCCGGCACTACCATCGACACGCCCATGGCGGTGAGGATCATCACACTGTAGGAACGCGCCGAGTCGTCGTTGTAGGCCTGCTCGCCATGCTTGATCCCGCCCATCAGCGCGGCCAGGCCGAGGATGCCGTTGATGTCGAGCATCACCGCCGAATAGATGGTGTCGCGCACCAGGGTCGGCGAGGCCTCGTTGCTCATCATGATCGCCAGGATCACCACCTCCACCAGGACCGCGGCCAGGGTCAGGATCATGGTGCCGTAGGGGTCGCCGACCTTCTCCGCCAGCAGCTCGGCGTGATGGGCGACGCGCATCGAGGCCGCGACAATAAAACCGATCAGCACCAACCCCGAGATCAGCGCCACGCCCTGGCCGCTGTTGAGCAGCGCATGCTCCAGCGGATAGGCAACCAGCGCCGCGAGCAGCGCCAGCAGCAGAAAACTTTCTTGCTTGAGTGAAGTGAACATTGCAGTCCTTTGACCGGATAAATCGAGCAGAAAGAGATGAGCTAAAGACTGCATGGAGTCACTAATGTTTCGTTACACCTTAGTGCACCAGGGGTTGGCATGAAGTGGACGTGGCGCACCGGGTTAGCTCTTGGGCGGCCTTGAGATTGATCGCGGGCAAGCCTCGCTCCTACAGGTTTTACGCCATGCCGGATCCCATGATCGCCGCGACTCTGTAGGCGCGAGGCTTGCCCGCGAAGGCTTCACCCTGGTCTCCGAAGATTTTGTTGTCCTGTTGGTCAGCTATTTGCATTGAGCCATTCAAGCCTTAGAGCCCAGCCACGCCCCACAACAAAATGGAGTCCGGATTCATGCATAAACGTCCGTTGCAAAAACTGCTGTGCGCCCTCACCGCGGCCATCGGCCTGAGCGTCTCGCTGGGCGCCAGCGCCGCCGATCCGTTGAAGGTCGGCTTCGTCTATATCGGCCCGATCGGCGACCACGGCTGGACCTATCAGCATGAACAGGGGCGCCTGGCGCTGGTGGAGAAGTTCGGCGAGCAGATCAAGACCAACTATGTGGAGAACGTTGCCGAAGGCGCCGACGCCGAGCGGGTGATCCGCAACATGGCCAAGGATAAGTACGACCTGATTTTCACCACCTCCTTCGGCTACATGAACCCGACCCTGAAAGTCGCCAGGCAGTTTCCCAAGACCACCTTCGAACACGCCACCGGCTACAAGCAGGACAAGAACCTCGGCACCTACCTGGCCCGCACCTATGAAGGTCGCTACGTCGGCGGTTTCCTCGCGGCGAAGATGACCAAGAGCAAGAAGGTCGGCTACATCGCCTCCTTCCCGATCCCGGAAGTGATCCGCGACATCAACGCCATCCAACTGGCCCTGAACAAATACAACCCGGGCACCGAGATCAAGGTGGTGTGGGTCAACTCCTGGTTCGACCCGGGCAAGGAAGCCGACGCCGCCAATGCCCTGATCGACCAGGGCGCCGACGTGATCTTCCAGCACACCGACAGCCCGGCGCCGATCCAGGCCGCCGAACGCCGTGGCGTGTACGCCGTGGGCTACGCCTCGGACATGGCCCACTTCGGTCCGAAAGCGGTGCTGACCTCCATCGTCAACAACTGGGGCCCGCACTACATCCAGGCCACCCAGGGCGTGCTCGACCACAACTGGAAATCCCAGGACTACTGGGGCGGCCTGAAGGAAGGCACGGTCCAATTGCCGATCAGCGACCTGGTGCCGGCCGACGTCAAGCGTGAGGCCGAGCAGATCATCGCCGACATCAAGAGCGGTGCCTTCCACCCGTTCACCGGGCCGATCAAGGACCAGGCCGGCGTGGAAAAACTCGCCGCCGGGGTCAGCGCCAGCAATGCAGAGCTCGCGTCGATGAACTATTACGTGGAAGGCATGAAGGCCGACATTCCGAAATGACTCGCCTGTAGCCGCGGCCGCGGGTTGCACCAAGTTCCGAAGGTCCTTTGCTCGATATCCAGAGCACGCCCCCTTCGTCGGAGTGCCGCCCAGATCGAACGCAGCCTGTGGCAGCGGCTACAGGGCAGTGAGTACCTTGAGAGCATTTATATGAACCAGCTGCCAATCATCGACATCAGCCCGCTCTACGGCGACGACGCCCAAGGCTGGAACAGCGTCGCCCAGCAGATCGACCGTGCCTGCCGCGAGTGGGGGTTCTTCTATATCCAGGGCCACCCGATCACCTCCGGGCGCATCGGCCAGTTGCTCGACGCCGCCCGGCATTTCTTCGCCCTGCCGGCCGCCGAGAAACTCAAGATCGATATCACCCAGACCCGCCACCATCGCGGCTATGGCGCGATCGCCACCGAGCAACTGGACCCGGACAAACCCAGCGACCTCAAGGAAACCTTCGACATGGGCCTGCACCTGCCGACCGAGCATCCCGAAGTGCTCGCGGAAAAACCGTTGCGCGGCAGCAACCGGCACCCGGATATCGCCGGCTGGGAAACCCTGATGGAGCAGCATTACCTGGACATGCAGGCCCTGGCCCAGACCCTGCTGCGGGCCATGACCCTGGCCCTGGGCATCGAGCGCGATTTTTTCGACCGCCGCTTCAAGGAGCCGGTCAGCGTCTTGCGCCTGATCCATTACCCGCCGCGGCATACCGCCAGCAGCGACGAACAGCAAGGCGCCGGCGCCCACACCGACTACGGCTGCATCACCCTGCTCTACCAGGACAGCGCCGGCGGCCTGCAGGTGCGCAACGTCCAGGGCCAGTGGATCGACGCCCCGCCCATCGAGGGCACCTTCGTGGTCAACCTCGGCGACATGATGGCGCGCTGGAGCAACGACCGTTACCGGTCGACGCCGCACCGGGTGATCAGCCCGCTGGGGGTGGACCGCTACTCGATGCCGTTCTTCGCCGAACCCCATCCGGATACCCGCATCGAATGCCTGCCCGGCTGCCAGGATACCGGGCATCCGCCGAAGTACCCGGTCACCACCTGCGCCGAATTCCTCTTGTCGCGGTTCGCCGATACCTATGCCTATCGCCGGGAACCGCAAGCGTCCTGATCGCCCGGCTGGTCAGGTTTTGCCGAATCGTCCGCGTGCGCCTGTAGAATGCCTGCCCTTATGGGCGCGACTGGAACCTGACGCGCCCGCGCAGCCCTGGTTAAACCCGGGGCCGGCGCCTGTCATCGAACCTTGCGGTGGGCTTTTCGCCGCAGGATGATGGAGCGCAATACGTTCACGCAGCGCTCGACTGCACCTGATGAGATCACACCCATGTACGACTGGCTGAACGCCTTGCCCAAGGCCGAACTGCACCTGCACCTCGAAGGATCCCTGGAGCCCGAGCTGCTGTTCGCCCTGGCCGAACGCAACAAGATCGCCCTGCCCTGGAGCGATGTGGAAACCCTGCGCAAGGCTTATGCCTTCAACAACCTGCAAGAGTTCCTCGACCTGTACTACCAGGGCGCGGACGTACTGCGCACCTCCCAGGATTTCTACGACCTGACCTGGGCCTACCTGCTGCGCTGCAAAGAGCAGAACGTCATCCACACCGAACCCTTCTTCGATCCGCAGACCCACACCGATCGCGGCATTCCTTTCGAAGTGGTGCTCAACGGCATCGCCAGCGCGCTCAAGGATGGCGAGCAGCAACTAGGCATCACCAGCGGCCTGATCCTGAGCTTCCTGCGGCATCTGAGCGAAGACGAAGCGCAGAAAACCCTCGACCAGGCGCTGCCGTTCCGCGAAGCCTTTGTCGCGGTCGGCCTGGACAGTTCGGAAATGGGTCACCCGCCGAGCAAGTTCCAGCGGGTGTTCGACCGGGCCCGCAGCGAAGGTTTCCTCACTGTCGCCCACGCCGGTGAAGAAGGCCCGCCCGAGTACATCTGGGAAGCCCTCGACCTGCTGAAGATCCAGCGCATCGACCACGGCGTGCGCGCCTTCGAGGACGAGCGACTGATGCAGCGCATCATCGACGAGCAGATCCCGCTGACCGTCTGCCCGCTGTCGAACACCAAGCTCTGCGTGTTCGATCACATGTCGCAGCACAACATCCTCGAGATGCTCGAGCGTGGGGTGAAGGTCACGGTGAACTCCGATGACCCGGCCTACTTCGGCGGCTACGTCACCGAGAACTTCCACGCCCTGTACACCCACCTGGGCATGACCCAGGACCAGGCCAAACGCCTGGCGCAGAACAGCCTGGATGCGCGGCTGGTCAAGCCGTAAACCACCATCGCGGGCAACCTGCCCGCGATAACCCTGTAGCCGCTGCCGAAGGCTGCGATCGACCGCGAAGCGGGCGCCGCTCTTGAGGGCCTCGAAAGGCTCTTCGAACCTTATCGCAGCCTGCGGCAGCTGCTACGAGTCAGGCGCCGACTTCGCTCAACTCTTCCAGCGTCTTGCCCCGGGTCTCCATCCCGAACAGCCAGACCACCGCCGCGGCGACCGCGAAACACAGCGCGCCCAGGGCGAACACCCCACCCTGCCCGGTCATCGGGAATACCACGCCGGTCACCAAAGGACCGAGCAGCGACCCGATGCGCCCCACCGCCGAGGCGAACCCGGAGCCGGTAGCCCGCGCCGAGGTGGGATACAACTCAGGCGTGTAGGTGTAGAGCACCGCCCACATGCCGAACAGGAAGAACTGCATCAACAGGCCGGAGCTGATCAGCAGCGCCACGTTGCCGCCGAACACCGCGCTCTGCCCGTAGAAGAACGCCATGACCCCACCGCCCAGCAAGGTGATCACACACACCGGCTTGCGCCCCCAACGTTCCACCAGCCAGGCGGCCATGAGGAAGCCGGGAATCCCGCCGAGGGAAATCAGCACCGTGTAATACACCGACTGAGTCACGGCGAAACCCGATTGCTGCAACAAGGCACTGAGCCACGAGGTCAGGCCATAAAAACCCAGCAGGGCAAAGAACCACACACTCCAGATCATCATCGTGCGCTGGCGATAGAGCGGCGACCAGATCTCGCGCAAGGCCGAGAAGAAGTGCCCCGGCACGCTCTCCACCCGCGGCAGGCGCACCGGCTCGGGCAGGTCCGCGCGCTGCAACGAGGCGCGGACCTTATCCTCGATCCGCCGCAGCACCTGGTCGGCATCAGCGTGCCGCCCGGCCTGCTCCAGCCAACGCGGCGACTCGGGGATGAAGAAACGGATCGCCAGCACGAACACCGCCGGGATCGCCAGGACCAGGAAGATGTCGCGCCAGCCGATCAGCGGCAGCAGGAAGTACGAGAGCACGCCCGCCGCGACGAAACCCAGCGGCCAGAAGCCGTCCATCAAGGCGATATAGCGCCCGCGCCGCTTGGCCGGGATCATCTCCGAGAGCATCGACTGGGCGATGGGAAACTCCATGCCCATGCCGATCCCCAGCAGCACCCGGAACAGGGTCAGGCTGTCCACCGTCTGCGCCGTGGAGCACAGGTAACTGGCGATGCCCCAGAGCACGATGCTCCACTGGAACACCGGCTTGCGCCCGAAGCGGTCGGCGAGCATGCCCGACAGCGACGCGCCGACCACCATGCCGAAGAAACTCGAACTGGCCAGCAGGCCGGCCTGGGCGGTGCTCAGGCCGAACTCGGCTTTGATCGAGCCGAGCAGGAACGTCATCATCGCCAGGTCCATGGAGTCGAAGAAAAACGCCAGGGCGATGATGATGAAAATGACCCGGTGATAACCGCTGATGGGCAAGCGTTCCAGACGCTCTGCCGCACTGTATCCCTGACTTACCATGCCCCGTCCCCCCGATTGAATGGTCTGCAATCGAGTGTGCAAGATCGACGCCGCCGCTCAGTGCTGGATGCGACCTGCCCGCACCCGGCAACGACGCCGCCGGCCTGGGTCAGTGATCGGCATGGGTTGGCTTGGGGTAATGCGCGGAAACTTCAGCGCAGCGCGCCTGCAACATGTCCCGCAGCAGCTTCACCGGTTTGCTCAGTTGCGCCCGATGCGCGCACAACAGGTTCAGCGGTGCCCGTTCGCAGCGCAGCTCCGGCAGCAGCACCTTGAGCCGCCCGGCCAGCACATCGGCCGCCACGTCGAGCCAGGACTTGTAGGCGATGCCCCTCCCCGCCACCGCCCACAGGCGCACCACATCGGCGTCGTCGCTGAAACGATCGCCGCTGACCGTCAGGCCGACCTCGCGCTTGCCGTCATGGAAACTCCAATGGTCATGCACCCGGCTGCCAAGCATGTAGAGCAGGCAATTGTGCTGGGCCAATTGCTCCAGCTGACGCGGCTCGCCGTGGCGGGCCAGGTACTCGGGGGCGGCCACCAGCACCCGGCGGTTCTGCGGCGCGACAGGCAAGGCCACCAGGCTGGAATCTTCCGGTTCGCCGTAACGCAGGGCGATGTCCACCGGCTGGCGAAACAGGTCGGCGATACGGTCACCCAGCAGCAGGCGCAGCGTGAGCTTGGGGTGCTCCAGCTGGAACTGGTCGAGCCAGGGCAGCAACAGATTGCGGCCGAAATCCGAGGGCGCGGACAGCTGGAGAACGCCGCTGACCTGATCCTGCCCGCTGGCCAGCAGGCGCCGGCCCTCCTCCAGGTTGCTCAGGGCCGCGCGGGCGTATTCGAGAAACCCTTCGCCCTCGGCGGTCAGGCGCAGGCTGCGGGTCGAACGCGCCAGCAGCCGGGCGCCGAGCTGCTGCTCGATACGCTTGAGGGCAGCGCTGGCCACCGCCGCCGACAGGTCCATGACCCGCGCCGCGGCGGACAGGCTGCCGAGGTCGGCGGCGCGCACGAACAATTGCAGGTCATCGAATCGCAGCATCTGGCTCACCGGGCATTATCAAAAAAATATTGAAAGAGACTGCTGTTTTAGCCGGTTTTATCTTCAGGGGAAATGGCCAATGATCGGCCTACCGTCATATCAGCTCGTCACGCCAGCCTTTGAAGGAACTCCCTATGTCGCAAGCTTTTACCGCCATTGCCACCCTTGTCGCCAAGAGCGGCCAGCAGGCCGTGCTCAAGCGCGAACTCAGCGCCCTGGTGCAACCGAGCCGCGAAGAAGCCGGCTGCCAGTACTACAACCTGCATCAGGACGCCGAAGCCCCAGGCACCTTTTATGTACTGGAGCGCTGGGACGACGAGGCGGCCCTGGAATTTCACAACGCCACGCCGCACTTCCAGCATTTTCTCAGCCAGACCCGCGAGGCGATCGAGCACTTCGAGCTCAAACGCCTGCTGCTCCTCTGACCCAACCTTCATCTTCATCAGGAAAACCCACCATGAAAGCCATCGCCTACTACGCCTCCCTGCCGATCGACGATCCGCTATCCCTGCAAGACATCGAACTGCCGGAACCGCTCGCCGGCCCCCGGGACCTGCTGGTGGAAGTCAAAGCCATCTCGGTCAACCCGGTGGACACCAAGGTCCGGCAGAACGTCCAGCCTGAAGGTGGCGCCGCCAAGGTGCTGGGCTGGGACGTGGCCGGGGTGGTCAAGGCGGTGGGCAGCGACGTCAGCCTGTTCAAGGCCGGTGACAAGGTGTTCTACGCCGGCTCGATCGCCCGCGCCGGCGGCAACAGCGAATTGCACGTGGTCGACGAACGCATCGTCGGCCATATGCCCAAGAGCCTGGGCTTCGCCGAAGCCGCCGCCCTGCCGCTGACCGCGATTACCGCCTGGGAACTATTGTTCGAACGCCTGCAGATCGCCGAAGGCCAGGCTGATCGGCAGCAGAGCCTGTTGATCGTCGGCGCGGCCGGCGGCGTCGGTTCGATCCTCACCCAACTGGCCAGCCAGCTCACCGGGCTCAAGGTCATCGGCAGCGCCTCGCGCGCCGAAACCCAGGGTTGGGTACGCGAGCTGGGCGCCGACCTGGTGATCGACCATAGCCAGCCGTTGAGCCAGGAACTGAAAAAAGCCGGCCAGGCCAGCGTCACCCATGTCGCCAGCCTGACCCAGACCGATACGCACCTGGACGAGTTGGTCGAGGCCCTCGCGCCCCAGGGCCGGCTGGCGCTGATCGACGATCCGAAAACTCTCGACGTGACCAAGCTCAAGCGCAAGAGCCTGTCGCTGCACTGGGAGTTCATGTACACCCGCTCGCTGTTCGAAACCGCGGACATGCAGGAGCAGCACAAGCTGCTCAATCGCGTCGCCGAGCTGATCGACGCCGGCACCTTGAAGACCACCCTGGGCGAGCACTTCGGCACGATCAACGCGGCCAACCTGCGGCGCGCTCACGCGTTGCTGGAAAGCGGCAAAGCCAAGGGCAAGATCGTACTGGAAGGCTTCTGAGGCCGGAGCGGATGGCGTCCTGCCTGCGCTAAAAAGGGGCAGGATGCCGTCAGTCCGAGAGTTGATCCTTGTCATACTTGTGACCGTATTCGGGTCTACACTGGGGGCCTTTGCAATGCAGTCTTTTACGCTAGGAGGTCAGCAATGAAGATCCTGATAAAAGAATTGGCAAAATCCAAAGGCACCCAATGGCAGGTTCAACTCGACCAGCATGCGGTGACTTTCCGCAGCGAGGCCGAAGCCCGAGCCTTCGCCAATACGCTGGAAACGCGTCTGCAAGCCCCCCACCGATTCCCCGAAAGCCAACAGCGCGCCGCCGGCTGATTACAGCTGGGCGGCTTGCAGCGCCCTGGCGTTCTGCAATTTGCGGGTGACCATCGCCAGCGTCACCACCAGAACCCCACACAGGCTGATGACCGTTGCCATCGGCACGGCGCTGCCATCGTGCAGCACGCCCACCAACGCCGCGGCGCCAGCCGCCACGCTGAACTGCAGGCAGCCGAGCATCGCCGAGGCACTGCCGGCCCGCGCACCCTGACCGTTCATGGCGCAGGCCGAGGCATTGGGAAGGATGCAGCCCAGGCTGGCGATACAAATGAACAGCGGCGCCAGCAGCGGCCAGAGTTGTGCCGGGTGCAGCGAACTGACGGCGAGCAAGGCCAGGCCACCCAGCAGGTAGATCCACACCGTGCGTGCCAGCAGGAACGCCGGGCCACGCTTGGCCAGCAACCGCGCATTGATTTGCGCCACCAGGATGAAGCCGCCGGCGTTGATCCCGAAGAACCAGCCGAAGTGCTCGGCCGGCACGCCATAGAGCTTGATGAAGACAAAAGGCGAACCGGCGATGTAGGCGAACATCCCGGCGATGGCGATGCCCCCGGTCAGGGCATGGCCGAGGAACACCCGGTCAGCCAGCAACCGACCGTACTGGCGCAAGGCCCCGGACAACGGCTGGCGCGGCACATGGGCCGGCAGGCTTTCCGGCAAGCCCAGGGCTACCGCCAGGCCGGCCAGGGCGCTGAACAGGGTCAGCATGATGAAGATCGACTGCCAGCCGTAGAGATTCACCAGCAGGCCGCCGAGCATCGGCGCCAGGATCGGCGCCAAGCCCATGACCAGCATCAGCTGGGAAAACACCTTGGCCGAACCCACCGCATCGCACTTGTCGCTGACCACCGCCCGGGAAATCACCATGCCCGCGCAGCCGCCCAGGGCCTGGACGAACCGCGCGCCGATCAGCCATTCCAGGTTCGGCGCGTAGGCACAGGCCAGGGACGCCAAGGTGAACAGCCCCACCCCGACCAGCAACGGGATGCGCCGGCCGAAGCGGTCGGCCACGGGGCCGTAGGCCAGCTGGCCGATGGACAGACCGAGGAAGTAGGCCGCCAGGGTCAGCTGAACGTGTTTTTCATCGGTGCCAAAGGCCAGCGCCATCGCCGGGAACGCCGGCAGATAGAAGTCGATGGCCAGAGGACCGAAGGCGCTCAGGGCGCCGAGAATCAGGATTGTGCGAAGGTTCATCAGGCATCCAGGTGCGGGTCGGTCGGCAGCCCGACAGTTTATCCGCGCTTGGAGGCCTTGAACATTCCGATAGGTCGCTAACTATTAAAAAGACCGGCTAAATCCGCTCAGGCCAGCTTGACCGCATAGCCTTCTTCGCTGATCAGGCTGATCACCTCGTCGGCGGACAAGCGACTTTCCACACCCACTTCCCTGGCCCCGAGATCGACCTTGACGCTGGCCGCCGGATCCTTGCTCTGCACTGCCTGGGTGATGGCCCGGACGCAGTGACCGCAGGACATCCCTTCGACATTGAACACTTGCATGACGCTTCTCCTGTAGTGAGGGTTGTCGCCAGTCTCGACCTTGCCATCATGGCAAGGTCAAGTTCCGGATGCATCTGCCGGGCTGGCAATCGGCGACGCGCTCGGCCAAGCTTCACCCCTCAACGACACGACACTAGGAGATTCAGCCATGCGCTGGTCGGTTATCAGCCTGTTCAGCCTCCTCGGCCTGATCGCGGCATCCCCTTCGGTCAACGCCGCCGGTGAGGACTACGGCGTCCTGATCATTTCCCGGGAACGCCTGGAAGTCGCCACGTCCTGCGAAATCGGCCTGTACATCGAGGACCAGTTGGCGGGCCGGCTGTTCCAGGAACAAGCCACGTCCTTCAACCTGCCGCCGGGCAAAGTCTCGCTGCGCCTGAAACTGCTGCCGGGGCAGATGCCGGGCTGCAACCCGGGCATGCTCGCGCCAGGCTCCCAGGACATCAGCCTCAAGGCCGGCGACGTACTGAAGTTCCGCATCGCCATGAGCCCGTCGGGCCTGCTCCTCCAGCGCACCGGCCTGGGATACTGAGGCCGCGGGTCGTTGCCTGTGCCCTGTCCCTCCCCGGAACCGGCACGGGCGACGATCCGGGCGCTACCCCCCGAGACAGATTGAAGCACCCCGCACCATGGCGCTTGACCTTGCCAGCATGGCAAGGTTGATCCTGTAGACCACCGTTTACAGGGAGTGTCAGTGATGTCCGAATCAACCACTTTTGACCTGCCGATTTCCGGCATGACCTGCGCCAGCTGCGCCGGGCGCGTGGAACGCGCCTTGAGCAAGGTCGCGGGCGCCGCGGCCGTCAGCGTCAACCTCGCCACCGAACAGGCCCGTGTCCAGGCGCCCAGCGACAGCCTGCCGGCGCTGATGGCCGCGGTGCAGGATGCCGGCTACAGCGTGCCGGCCCACAGCCTGGAGCTGAACATCGGCGGCATGACCTGCGCCTCCTGCGTCGGTCGCGTGGAACGCGCACTGAGCAAGGTGGCCGGGGTCACCCGGGTCAGCGTCAACCTGGCCAACGAACGCGCGCACATCGATCTGCTGGGCCAGGTCGATAGCGCCGACTTGATCGCCGCCGTCAGCAAGGCCGGCTACTCCGCCACCCTGTGGCAGGCCGACCACCCCGAGCGCGACGATCAGGAACAACGCCTGCGGCACGAACGCTGGTCCCTGGTGCTGGCGATCCTGCTGGCCCTGCCGCTGGTGCTGCCCATGGTGGTGCAACCCTTTGGCCTGCACTGGATGCTCCCGGCCTGGGCGCAGTTCGTCCTGGCCACGCCGGTGCAATTCATCTTCGGTGCGCGTTTTTATGTCGCCGCCTGGAAAGCCGTGCGCGCCGGCGCAGGCAACATGGACCTGCTGGTGGCCCTGGGCACCAGCGCCGGTTACGGCCTGAGCCTCTACCAATGGGCCATCACCCCCGCCGGCGGCATGCCGCACCTGTACTTCGAGGCCTCGGCCGTGGTCATCGCCCTGGTGCTGCTGGGCAAGTACCTGGAAAGCCGCGCCAAACGCCAGACCGCCAGCGCCATCCGCGCCCTCGAAGCCTTGCGCCCGGAACGGGCGATCCAGGTCGTCGATGGCCGTGAGCAGGAAGTGGCGATCAGCACCCTGCGCCTGAACGACCTGGTGCTGGTCAAGCCCGGCGAGCGCTTCCCGGTGGACGGCGAAGTGGTCGAAGGCCAGAGCCATGCCGACGAAGCCCTGATCAGCGGTGAAAGCCTGCCGGTGCCGAAACAGCCCGGCGACCCGGTCACCGGCGGCGCCATCAACGGCGAAGGCCGGCTGCTGGTGCGGACCCTGGCCCTCGGCGCGGAAACCGTGCTGGCGCGCATCATCCGCCTGGTGGAAGACGCCCAGGCCGGCAAGGCACCGATCCAGAAACTGGTGGACCGGGTCAGCCAGGTGTTCGTGCCGGCGGTGCTGGTGCTGGCCCTGGCGACGCTGATCGGCTGGTGGCTGTATGGCGCGCTGCTGGAAACCGCGCTGATCAATGCGGTCGCGGTGCTGGTCATCGCCTGTCCCTGCGCGCTGGGGCTGGCCACGCCGACCGCGATCATGGCCGGCACCGGCGTCGCCGCCCGCCACGGAATCCTGATCAAGGATGCCGAAGCCCTGGAGCGCGCCCATGAAGTCAGCACGGTGGTCTTCGACAAGACCGGCACCCTGACCTCCGGCACGCCACGCATCGCCCACCTGGATGCGGTCGACGGCGACGAAGACCGCCTGCTGCAACTGGCCGGCGCCCTGCAACGCGGCAGCGAACACCCGCTGGCCAAGGCGGTTCTCGACCTGTGCGCCGAACGCCAGCTGGCGGTAGCCGACGTCAGCGCCAGCCAGTCCCTGACCGGCCGCGGCATCGCCGGCACCCTGGACGGCCGCCAACTGGCCCTGGGCAACCGACGCCTGCTCGAAGAAAGCGGCCTGCAGGCCGGCGACCTGGCGGCCTCGGCCCAGGCCTGGGAAACCGAAGGCCGCACCCTGTCCTGGCTGATCGAACAACAGCCGCAATCACGGGTGCTGGGCCTGTTCGCCTTTGGCGACACCCTCAAGCCCGGCGCCCTGCAAGCGGTGCAGCAACTGAGTGTGCGCCATATCGGCAGCCACCTGCTGACCGGCGACAACCGCGGCAGCGCCAAGGTGGTCGCCGAGGCCCTGGGCATTACCGACGTGCACGCCGAAGTGCTGCCCGCCGACAAGGCCGCCACCGTCGCCGAACTGAAAAAGACCGGCGTGGTGGCGATGGTCGGCGACGGCATCAACGACGCCCCGGCCCTGGCCGCCGCCGATATCGGCATCGCCATGGGCGGGGGGACCGATGTGGCGATGCACGCGGCGGGGATCACCCTGATGCGCGGCGACCCGCGCCTGGTGCCGGCGGCCCTGGAGATCAGCCGCAAGACCTACGCGAAGATCCGCCAGAACCTGTTCTGGGCCTTCGTCTACAACCTGATCGGCATTCCGCTGGCGGCGTTCGGCCTGCTCAACCCGGTGCTGGCCGGTGCGGCCATGGCGCTGTCCAGCGTCAGCGTGGTGAGCAATGCGCTACTGTTGAAAACCTGGAAACCCAAAGACCTGGAGGACGCTCGATGAACATCGGCCAAGCAGCCCGCAAAAGCGGCCTGAGCGCCAAGATGATCCGCTACTACGAGTCCATCGGCCTGCTCCGGCCGGCCCATCGCAGCGACAGCGGCTACCGCCTGTACGGTGACGACGACCTGCACAGCCTGGCCTTTATCAAGCGCTCGCGGGATCTGGGGTTTTCCCTGGAGGAAGTGGGCAAGCTGCTGACCCTGTGGCAGGACCGCCAGCGCGCCAGCGCCGATGTCAAAGCCCTGGCCCGCCAGCACATCGACGAGCTCAACCGGAAAATCGCCGAGCTGGCCGGGTTGCGCGACACCCTGCAGGACCTGGTGCAGCACTGCCACGGCGACCATCGCCCGGATTGCCCGATTCTCAAGGACCTTGCTTCGGGCGGGTGCTGCACGCCCCCATGACCTGTAGCCGCTGGCGCAGGCTGCGACAAGGGCCGAAGGCCCTTCTGGCGGTTTCAAGAGCAGCGCCTGCTTCGCAGTCGATCGCAGCCTATCGGCAGCGGCTACGTGATTCACGGGCACAAAAAATCCGGCCGAGGCCGGATTTTTTGTGCCCGTGAATCACTGCATCCAGGGCGGAGGCGGTGGTTCCTCGGACTTGGCCGGTGGCGCGTCGTCGGCCATGCGCATGGCCTGGCGCCGTTCCTCGTCCAGGCGCGCCGCCTCGATCTCCCGCAGCACGCCGCCGACATCCGCCAGTTCTTCCGGATCGTCGAACTCGCCGGTCAGGACGCTGGCCGGGTGCAGGGTGCCGGCTTCGTACAGAGCCCACATCTCCTTGGCGTAGCGGGTGCGCTTGAGCTCCGGGGCGAAACGCCCGAAGTAGGACGCCATGTTGCCAACATCCCGCTCCAGCATGCTGAAGGCGTGGTTGTTGCCCGCCGCATCCACCGCCTGGGGCAGGTCGATGATCACCGGGCCGTCGGGGGTCAGCAGCACATTGAACTCGGACAGGTCACCGTGCACCAGGCCGGTACACAGCATCAGTACGATCTGGGAAATCAGGAAGGCGTGATATTCGCGGGCCTGATCCGGCTCCAGCACCACGTCGTTCAGGCGTGGCGCGGCATCGCCGTATTCATCCGCCACCAACTCCATCAGCAGCACGCCTTCGAGGAAGTCGAACGGCTTGGGCACCCGCACGCCGGCGTTGGCCAGGCGGAACAGCGCCGCCACTTCGGCGTTCTGCCAGGCGTCCTCGGTCTCCTTGCGCCCGAACTTGGACCCCTTGGCCATCGCGCGAGCCTGACGGCTGTTGCGCACCTTGCGGCCTTCCTGATACTCGGCCGCCTGACGAAAACTTCGTTTGTTCGCCTCCTTGTAAACCTTGGCGCAACGTAATTCGTTGCCGCAGCGCACCACATAAACAGCTGCTTCTTTACCACTCATGAGTGGGCGCAGCACCTCGTCGACCAGACCGTCCTCGATCAGGGGTTCAATGCGTTTTGGAGTCTTCATCAGCTTTTATCAGGGGTCCTTTATTACCAAACACGCGAATGTCACTCGTTATACGGCAATCCTCGCACCACGGGGAGAGGTTACCGACCTACGACAGTGCCGATGCACTCAATGTGCCAGGTCAACCCGTCATGTCGACAGGCTCGACCGACCAGGATCATAGCCCAGTGCTCGGTGGCTGCCCGTTATTAAAGGCTGGGGTATAGGTGACAGAAGCTGACGAGTGCTTCGCGCTCGATCGCGAGCAAGCTCACTCCTACAGGGGGCCGCCACTGCGCAAACACCTGGCCCCTCAGCGCTCGACAATCGCCGTCACGCCCTGGCCACCGGCGGCGCAGATCGAAATCAGGCCACGCCCCTGCCCCGCCACCTCCAGCAGCTTCGCCAGGTTGGCGACAATGCGCCCGCCGGTGGCGGCGAACGGATGCCCGGCGGCCAGCGAGCTGCCTTTGACATTCAGCCGGCTGCGGTCGATGGAACCCAAGGGCGCGTCCAGCCCCAGGCGGGTCTTGCAGTAGTCTGCATCCTCCCAGGCCTTGAGCGTGCACAGCACCTGCGCGGCGAAGGCCTCATGGATTTCGTAGTAATCGAAGTCCTGCAGTGTCAGGCCGTTGCGGGCCAACAAGCGTGGCACCGCGTAGACCGGCGCCATCAGCAGCCCTTCCGCGCCGTGGACGAAATCTACCGCCGCCGCTTCGCCGTCGCGCAGATAGGCGAGGATCGGCAAGCCACGTTCCTTCGCCCATTCCTCACTGCCCAGCAGCACCAGGGACGCGCCATCGGTCAACGGCGTGGAGTTGCCCGCGGTCAGGGTGCCTTTGTCGCCGCGTTCGAACACCGGCTTCAACGACGCCAGCTTTTCCAGGGTCAGGTCCGGGCGCAGGTTGTTGTCGCGGGTCAGGCCGAGGAAGGGGGTCATCAGGTCGTCGTGCCAACCCTCGGCATAGGCGGCGGCCATTTTCTGATGGCTCTCCAGCGCCAACTGATCCTGCTCGTCGCGGGGAATGTTCCAGGTTTGCGCCATCTGCTCGCAGTGCTGGCCCATGGACAAGCCGGTCCGCGGTTCGCCATTGCGCGGCAGTTCCGGCTTGAGGTGCCAGGGGCGCAGTTGCAGGAAGGTCATGAGCTTGTCGCCCAGGGTCTTGCCGCGGTTGGCTTGCAGCAGGATCTTGCGCAGCCCCTCGTTGACCCCGATCGGCGCGTCCGAGGTGGTATCGACGCCGCCGGCGATGCCGCATTCGATCTGCCCCAGGGCGATCTTGTTGGCCACCAGCAACGCCGCTTCCAGGCCGGTGCCGCAGGCTTGCTGGATATCGTAGGCCGGGGTGGTCGGCGACAGCCGCGAGCCGAGCACGCATTCGCGGGTCAGGTTGAAATCCCGGGAATGCTTGAGCACCGCGCCAGCGGCCACTTCGCCCAGGCGCAGGCCGTGCAGGCGGTAGCGCTCGATCAGGCCTTCCAGGGCCGCGGTAAGCATGGCCTGGTTGCTCGCGGTGGCGTAAGGCCCGTTGGAACGGGCAAAGGGGATGCGGTTGCCGCCGATAATCGCAACACGACGCAGCTGAGTCATGGAAAGCTCCCTATTCTGTGAGTGGCACAACCGACAAGCGTAGGTTCTGTAAGAAAAGTCGCCGAGCGGCGATCAGGCCGTTCATATGCAGAACCCAGCTTGTATCTCATGGACCGAACGACCAAAGGCCCCTCGTGGTCCACACTTTGAACCTCAGTTCCTGGAGCGTGTTCCATGTCAGATCGTTACATCGACTTCGCCAACTCGTCCATCGGCCACCGCCTGGTCGGGGCCCTTGGCCTGCCGTCGCCGGTACGTCTGGAGCGCTGGCAGGCCGGCCGCATGCGCCCGGTCGAGGGGGCGCTGCTGATCGGCGGCGGCCCGCTGACCCAGCAGGTCGGCGCCATCGCCCCGCGGCTGACCGAGAGCATCTACAGCTACGGCACCGATCCGACCCTCGCCACCGCCTGGATTCCCGGCCACGGCCCCAAGCTCAAGGCCGTGGTGTTCGACGCCAGCGACCTCCTGCAGACCGACCAGCTCAAGCAACTGCGCGAATTTTTCCAGCCGCTGATGAAGAACCTCGAACCCAGCGCGCACCTGGTGATTCTCGGCCGCGCCCCCGAAACCCTCGGCGATCCGTTCGCCGCCAGCGCCCAACGCGCCCTGGAGGGTTTCAGCCGCTCGCTGGCCAAAGAGCTGCGCAGCGGTGCCACCCTGCAATTGCTCTATGTCGGCGAGGGTGCCGAAAGCCAGCTGGAAGGCGCGCTGCGCTTCTTCCTCTCGCCGAAAAGCGCTTACATCTCCGGCCAGGCGATCCGCCTGAACCCCTGCGCGCCCCAGGTCCAGGACTGGACCCGGCCGCTGGCCGGCGCGCAGGCACTGGTCACTGGCGCGGCGCGCGGCATCGGCGCCTCGATCGCCGAGACCCTGGCCCGGGATGGCGCCCAGGTGGTGCTGCTGGACGTGCCCGCAGCCAAGACCGACCTCGAAGCCCTGGCCGCACGCCTGGGCGGCCACGCGATCACCCTGGATATCTGCGCCGAAGACGCCGCGACCCGGCTGGTGGAACAGTTGCCGGACGGCATCGACATCGTGGTGCACAACGCCGGCATCACCCGCGACAAGACCCTGGCCAACATGACCCCGGAATTCTGGGACGCGGTGCTGGCGGTCAACCTCAACGCGCCGCAGGTGCTGACCAAGGCCCTACTGAACAGCGGCTGCCTGCACGACAACGGCCGGCTGATCCTGCTGGCGTCCATCAGCGGTATCGCCGGCAATCGCGGGCAGACCAACTATGCGGCGAGCAAGGCCGGGCTGATCGGCCTGGCCCAGTCCTGGGCCCCGCTGTTGCAAGAGCGCGGCATCAGCATCAATGCCGTGGCCCCGGGCTTTATTGAAACCCAGATGACCGCGCACATTCCGTTCGCCCTGCGCGAGGCCGGGCGGCGCATGAGTTCGCTGGGGCAAGGCGGCCTGCCGCAGGACGTCGCCGAAGCCGTGGCCTGGCTCGCCCAGCCGGGCAGTGGCGCGGTCAGCGGGCAAGCGCTGCGAGTCTGTGGGCAAAGCGTATTGGGAGCGTGAACATGAGCCTGCAATGGCATGAGCTGGATACTCCGCCGAACCTGCCCGAGCTGTACTGGAAGGCCGCGATCCGCCGCAAGATCACCGGTATCGAGCTGCCTGAATATGGCCTGCGCCGCCAGGTGAGCGTGCAACCGGCGAAGCTTGCGGCCTATCGCCAGGTCTGCGGCTTTACCGAGAACGGCCTGCTGCCGCCGACCTATCCCCATGTGCTGGCGTTCGCCCTGCAGATGCAATTACTGACCGCCAGCGACTTCCCCTTTCCGCTGCTGGGGCTGATCCATCTGGCCAACCGCATTCGCGTGCTACGGCCCATGGGTGGGGTCGGCAACTTGAGCATCGGGGTGCGTGCGGACAACGTGCAGCCCCATGCCAAAGGCGCGGTTTTCGATCTGTTGACCTACGTCGACGACGCCCTGGGACCGCTGTGGGAAGCACAAAGCCGGATGCTCTGTCGGGGTGTGCAACTGCCGGGCGAAGCACCGGCCGAAGAGCCGTCGGCCGAGGCCAGCCTCAGCGAGCTGACGCGCTGGCAAGCCCCCGCCGACATCGGCCGGCGTTACGCCCGGGTGTCCGGCGACTACAACCCGATTCACCTGAGCGCCATCAGCGCCCGAATGTTCGGTTTCCCCCAGGCCATCGCCCACGGCCTGTGGAACAAGGCGCGGACCCTGGCGGCATTGAGCGAACATTTGCCGGCGGCCCCTATCGAGATTGCCGTGGACTTCAGAAAACCGGTGCGCCTGCCCAGCGAGGTGTGCCTGCTGGCAAGCGCTGCGGGCTCGAGCGGTGACCTGCGCCTGACCGGCGCGGGCGACCTGGAACATATGAGCGGGCACTGGCAGCCGCTGGCCTGAGCCCGCCTCAACCGCGACGAATCAGGAACACGCCCGCCAGGATCAGCACCAGCCCGGCAATCTTGCCCAGGCTGATGGGGGCCTCGCGAAACCCCGCCCAGCCGAAATGGTCCAGCGCCAGGGCCATGCCCAACTGCCCGGCGAGTACCAGGGCCATGAACAGCATCGCGCCGATCCGTGGCCCGGCGAAGGCCGCGGTGGCAATGAAAAACGCCCCCAGCAGACCGCCGCACCAGTGCCACCAGGTCAGGCTTTTCAAGGCAGTCAGGCCGGGCACTTCGCGCTGGGCCATGGCCAGGACCAGCAAGGCCACGGTACCGACAAAAAACGAGATCAGCGCCGCCGCCAGCACGCTGGAAACCTGCTTGGCCAATTGGCCGTTGATTCCCGCTTGCAGGGGTAAAAAAGCACCGGCAATCACCGGCAGGCAAAGCAGCCACCAGACAGGGGCAGGCATAAAGTTTCTCCAAAAAAAAGCCAGGCTGCGGATTATAAGACAAGTTGACGCCAAATCCGTGACGGGCTCGCCAGGCAATTAATTGTATATATATAACTTTCGTTGACGCGCCCTCACGGTTCTCACATGAAAAACACAACATACTGATTAATAACATCTTTTAAAAAACATATGCATTCACCACACCTTTGGCATTAGTCCTTCCGCAGGAGCAAAAACAGCCGATATATAAGTTGTTAATACCAACTTGAGAATGGTGAAAAAAAGCACTTGGGCCTTTTATAGCGACTACGGACGAAAACATCTCCAGCAACAGAACTGGAGAGTTATCGAAGACAACAAAACGTTGTAACAGGTGCAAGGAATCTCACTCATGAAAACTCAAGTCTGGTTGAAAACAAGCACAGCGCTGGCCCTGATCCTGGCCCTCGGCCTGACCGGTTGCAGCAGCGGCGGTGGCGGCCACAAGAGCAGTTCCGGCAGCTCCTCGCCCGACAGCGCGGCAGGTACCGACAGTGGCTCTGGTGGCTCCGGCGATGGTTCGGGCGGTGCCGGCGGCACCGCGGGCACAGGCGGGACTGGCGGAATCGATGGCGGCACTGATGGTACAGGCGGGATCGGCGGCGGTACGGGTGGTACAGGTGGAACCGGCGGCGGCACTGCAGGGACGGGTGGCACTGGCGGGACCGGAGGTACTGGTGGCGGGACCGGTGGCGGCACCGATCCAACCAACCCAACGGATCCGACCGACCCGACAACCCCCACCACTACCCCGTTGGTCACCTCGACCCTGGTGTCCGACCTCGGCAGCACCATCAGCGGCGTCGGCGACGGTGTCAGCACCCTCAGCAGCGCGCTGGCTCCGCTTCCGGTAGTCGGCGGGGTCCTGCAAAGCGCGGTGAACACTTCCGGCAATGTGGTCGACACCGTAGGCGATGGCCTGACCAATGGCCTCGGCCAACTGGGCAGCGATCCACAGGCCTTGAGCAAGACCACGGCCATAGTCGGCAACGTGGTGTCGGACGTCGGCGATGGCGTCTCGGACATCAGCGGCAAGCTGGCCACCAGCACCAGCAGCATTCCCCTGGTGGGCGGCGTGGTCACCCGGGTGGCGCCGGTACTCGACGGCGTCGGCGACAAGGTCAGCATGCTCGGCGACACCCTCACCACCGTGACCAGTAGCGGCCCCCTGGGGACAGTGACAGACAAGGTCGGCAACAACCTGCTGGTGCCGGTCGTCACCCTGGCAGAAGGCCTGACTGGCAAGGTGGTCAGCGCCACGGGCCTGAGCGCTCCGGTCGGCGGCCTGATCGACAAGGTGGCAACGACCGTTGACGGCCTGGGCGACAAAGTCACCGCCACGGGCAGTGGCAACACGCTGACCAATACCCTGGGCGGCACCCTGAACAATGTCGCCACCACCATCGGCAATACCAGCAGCCTGACGACCGCCCCAAGCACCGGCGGGGGAACCATCGGCGGCACCGGCCTGCTGGAAACCGTCGGCGGTGCGGTGGTCAACCTGGGTACCGGCTTGAATGCCGGCAACACCAACACCCTGGTCAGCGCCACAGGGGTAAGCACAGCGTCGGTCGGCAACGTCGTAGCCTCGGTGGGTGGAGCCCTGGGCGGCACGGGTGTGGCCAATGTCGGCGCCACTGCGCCACTGGCCGGTGTCGGCGCCACGGTCGGCGCAGCGTTGAACCCGGTCACCACGACCGTCACCGGCCTGACCCAGCAAGTAGGCGCCACGACCGGCACCGGCACCCCCATCGCCGGCCTGCTCACCCAGGTAGGAGGCGCCGTCAGCACGGTAGGCACCACCCTCACCGCCAGCGCCCCCAACCCTGTGGTGAGCACCGTCGGCCAGACCGTGAACACCCTGGGGACCACGGTCACCTCGGTCGGGACCCTGGTCGACGGTGGCACCACTGGCGGCACCACGGGCAGCCTCGGTGGTGTGCTCGGCGGGCTGACCGGAACCCTGGGCGGCACCCGATAAGCGTTTTGCACCTGGCCGATTCGACGGCCCTACCTACAGCGCCTACGCTTGGTTGGAGACGAGGGATTCGATTGAGTCTCTCGTCTTTTTCTTGCCTGGAGCATGACGGTTGCAGTCCTTGATCAAGGCCAAGACCCTGACAAGCGCCGCCGATTGAAGTACCTCTCGCGTTGCTGCGACTTGACCATGGAGTGTCCTATGCGCGCTTTGGCTCCCTTGCTGTTAGTCTCGCTTTGCTCATACGTCCACGCCGAAAACCTTCCCAGCTTTCTCAATAGCAACGAAACCATCCGCAACCTGCCGGTGCCCAACCTGCCGGCCGACGCCTACCGCCCCACGACCCCGGCGCCCAAACTGGCGCCCCCCACGGAACCCCAGGCCCAGCCCCTGATGATGGGCACCACAGTCAACGTCAGCACCGTGCAGATCGAGGGCGGCACCCTCTATCCACTGAGCGAGCTGGCAGAGATCTACAAGCCGCTGATCGGCCATGCAAGCACCCTGGGGCAACTGATCGAAGCCACCCGGGAAATCACCCGCCGCTACCAGCAGGACGGCTACCTGTTGTCCTATGCGTTCCTGCCGCAACAGAGCTTCGACCAGGGCACCGTGCGCGTGGTCCTGGTGGAGGGCTACATCAAGGACTACCAGCTGCAGGGCGATATCGGCCCGGTCTCGGCCTACCTCGACAAACTGGTGGCAAAACTCAAGGCCGAACGGCCGCTGACCCGCAAGACCTTCGAGCACTACACCACCCTGATGAGCCGCATTCCCGGGGTCACCCTGCAAGCCCAGGTGCCGCCACCGGGAACCACCGACGGCGCGGCCTACCTGATTGCCCAGGCCAGCCGCAAACCGTTCACCAGCAGCCTCAGCACCACCGACGACAACCGCAATGGCCTGCAAGCGCTGCTGGCGGTCAGCAGCAACTCGCAGACCTCCATGGGCGAGCAGGTAACCCTCAGCGGCCTGTTCCCGCCGGGGGACGATCACGAGCACTACTACCGCCTGGACTACAACCAGTTTCTCAATGACGAAGGCACCCAGCTGAGCCTGTACGGCACGCGCTACCGCGCCGACCCGGGGACCAATGTGCGGCTCGACAACGGCCTCGAACTCAAGCCCCACCGGGAGAACGACCGCTACTCCATAGGCTTGAGCCACCCAGTCATCGCCGCGCCCAACGAGCTGCTGATCCTGGGGTCGCGCCTGTATGCGGTCAACGACAAGACCCGCTATCAAGTGGTGGGTTATCCGCAGAGCGTCGAACTGAAAACCGACATTCGTGCCCTGGCCTTCGAGGGCGACTGGCGCAAGGCCAATGCACGCCAACTAAGGATTCTCAGTGCCGGGGTGTACCAGGGGCTGGACGCCCTGGGCGCGAAGACCAACGACAACCTGTACGACCTGGACTTCTTCCGCGTGCGCCTGTCCGGCGTGCAGAGCGACAAGTTCTTCGACAACTGGCAAGGGGTGCTGTCGGCGGCCCTGTACTGGAGCCGCGACAACCTGCCCGACAGCGAGCGCGCGGTGTTCGGCGGGCAGAACTTCGGCCGTGGCTACCCCGACGACCAGGCGTCCGGCGACAAGGGCTGGGGCGCGGCCTACGAGGTGAACTACAGCTTCAATCGCGAAGACCGCTGGCTGCGAATCCTCCAGCCGTACGTGGTGCTGGATCGCTCGCGAACCTGGTTCAACGAACTGCCGGTCCAGGGCAACGACCTGTCGTCGGCCGCCGTCGGCCTGCGCTTTGGCGACGCCAAGTACTACAACATCTCCCTCGAAGCGGCCAAGCCGATGTCCGATGAAGCCCTGGACACCCACAACCGGCGCCCGCGCTACACCCTGAGTTTCAGCTACCAGCTGTAAAAAGCCCCTCAAGCCAAACGAAAACGACCCGCTCCAAGGCGGGTCGTCTTGTTCAGGCAAGCATCAGAAGTCGTAGCGCACCTTGGCGGTGAAGGTGTCAGCAGAGAAGTCGGTCTTGGTCAGGTAGTTGTACGAACCGCCCAGGCTCCAGGCACCGACGCGATAGGTCGCGCCCAGGCTCGTTTCATAACTGTCGCGTACCGGCGATGCGCCGCTGGTGGTGAATGGCGTGCCCCCCAGGACAAAGGTCGAGGTGGTGTTGGCCTTGTCAGCGATGAAGTCGTGCCAGGCCATGACCCTGGCTTCCGGCTCCAGGCTGCCCCGGCCCAGATCGAACGCGGCGGCCAGGCGCGCGCCAATGCCCAGCTCGCCCACTTCATAACGCTGGCTGGCGACATTCAAGGCCGCCGAGCTGCCTTTTTCGCGGTACGAATCGATCATCACGTTGGCGTAACGGGCACCGATCTGCGGCTCGAGCAGCAGGTGCCGGTCAAGGCGCAGGCTGTAGCCGGCCAGGGCATTGACGCCGAAGATTTCACTGTCGTAATCGCCCTTGGCGCGGGTGCCGGCGACGTAGCGTTTGGACTCGTTGTCGTTCCAGCCGTACATCAACGAGGCGTCGACGAAGAAGTTGTCGTGGGTCCAGTCGCCATACAGGGTCAGGGCATGGCCGGTGACATCGGTCTTGTTGCCAGAGGAAGACTTCACGTCGCTATCCAGGTAGCTGTAGGCCAGGCCCAGTGTGGTATCGGCGTTGAGCTGGCCGTCGGCACCCACGGCAATCCCGTGGCTGTTGGCGTCATAACCCTCGACACCCTTGCGGCTGTCCTGGTCGGCGTCACTGGACAGCGCCTGGAGCCACACGCCCTTCCCGGCCAACACGTCGCCCGAAGACAAACCATTGCGAGCGCTGCTGGAGCGGTTGGTGATCACGTTGCTGACCAGATTCTGGCCGCTGGTGGCGGCATGAATCACGCCACGGCTGACGTCCGGGCCCAGGGTCTCGGAGAGCCTGGCCAGCTCGGCATCCGAGGAGGCGCTGGCAAAGGCGCGAAACACCGGATCGTTTTCATCGAGCCGTGTCATCAGGCTGTTCGACAACGGCTTGATGGCGTTCGCGGCGTTTTGCGAGCCGTCCGCCTGGATGATGTTCTCCTCGACCACCGCAGGGTTCTTGGTGGTGACCAGCGCCTTCAGGTCATTGCCTTCGATGCCGAAGCTTTTGACTTCCAGTAACGCGGACGACGACACCACATTGGCGTTCTGCGGCTCTTCCCAAGTGCCGGTATTGATCAGGGTGTAGCGTGTGCCATCGGCTCCGGTGCGAAAATTGCTGGAGCGCGCCGCCAGTTCAATCTGGCTGCCTTCGCCGAAAGAAGTAGAGCCCGTGACCTTCAGGATCGGCGTCGTCGGGTTGGTATCGTTGTCCAGCAACAAGCGCAAGATGGCGGTCGAAGAGTCCAGGTCGAGCCCACCATCGAGGGTGGTTTGCGGGCGCAGCAGGGTCAGGCGGCCGTCATCGATGTCCACATAGCCGGCGCGAATGGTCGAGCCGTCGAAGCTCACCTCACCGCTGGCTAACACACCGGAAAGCCCAAGCAGATCACCCTTGACCTGCCCTCCCTGCCAGTAGAAATAAGTGTTTGGCTGATCGGCCCGGATCGCCGCGATGCCCCCTTCGATCAGGCCCTCGGTCTGGCTGATGGAGAACAGCACAGAGGGGTTGGCAAAGCTGACCACGTGTACGCCGATACCATCGGCGGCAATCGTGCCGCTGTTGACGATACCGTTGCTGACCCCGCCGTTGGAAACGGCATTTTCGATTTCGATGCCCTTGGCGCTCCGCCCACGAGCGGTGATGGTGCCGCGATTGTCGATGGTCGTTGCGCTGATGGCGCTGTCGCTGCCGATGCCGGTGGAGGTAGAGAACATCAACACGCCGTAGGCGCCCTCCCCCGTGACCGCAATCGTTCCGGTGTTGAGCACCTGGCCGGCGATGGTCGCCTGGTAGATATCCAGGCCGACGGCCCCCTCGGCCGCCACCGAAATATTGCCTTCGTTGATCAAGTCACCACCGATCTGGCTGCCGGAATGCAAAATGCCGCTCGGCGTGGCAGAAGCATCCAGGCCGTCGATCCGGACCGAACCGCGGTTGATGAAGTCGCCGGTAAAGGTCGAAGCGGTCGACGCCTGAGAAGCGAAGAACAACCCGGCCTGGGTCGAGCCGCTGCTGAAATTGACCGCCCCGTCATTGATAAAACCGCCCTGGACCGTCAACCCCCTGAAATCGGCGCCAGTGTTCTGCGACGTCCCGCTCAACCGCACATTGTCGAAGGTCTGCAGCGTGCTGTTCAAGGCACCGCCACCGAGGTCGTAGTTCAGGTCCGCCGCCATCGACGATGGCGCATGGGGCACGGCGACGGCCACAGACAGCGCCAGCAGCGAGCGGCGCAGGAATGAAGTATTCAATGGGGATATCCCTTCCAGAAACGCGGACGACAGGTTTCAGCAGGCGCGCCGGTGTCTTTCAGGCATCCCTACCGGCTTGTCGGCAAACGCCCGGACAAGCGGCGGCAAATGTACAGGAGCCATCATTATGACACCATCGAAAAATCACACCGACGGCGACGAAAACCGGGCATCGGGAGGAGCGCGAAGGTTCAGGGATTGACCAGATGGATGCGTGGCTGCGGGAACAGCGTGTTCAGGGTTTCCAGCAGGCGCACGTGGTAGATGGGTTTGCGGAACAGGTCCAGCACTTGCAGGCGCAGCAGGTCGCTGACGTCATCCATGTCGGCATGCCCCGAGGTGACGATCACCGGCAGGTGCTGGCGGGAGGTGTGATCGCGCAGGCGCCTGATCAGCGACAGGCCACTCTCCTCCGGCATGCGCAGGTCGGTGATGACCAGCGCGATGTCCGGGTGTTGAGTGAGATGGGCCAGGGCGAGCTTGACCGAGGTCGCGGTGAAGCAGCAAAAGCCTTCACCTTCAAGCAATTCGGCGAGCTCGAGCAGAGCGTCCTCTTCATCGTCCACGAGAAGAAGCTGCTGGCGTGGAAACGAAGAGGAGCTCATGGGCAATACCTGAAAGTGACTGAATACCGATGGGTATCGACGCCTCGATAAAGCCTTGAGGACCGGTGTTACGGGGTACTAGGAGCAGCAGCGGTAGTGTCGCCCTCCAACGCCCCTTGCAAAGTCGTGAAGGTGGTGGTGATAGCGCTTGAAATGTCAGGTACGAATGCCGCGATGGCCACGGCCACCATACCGGCGATAAGTGCGTACTCGATTCCTGACGCCCCCTCGTTATTCTTGAGGAACCGCAGGAGCCGGGAGGCCAGAAGGGTGATCCATTGGGTAGCGAGAATGAAGAACATCTAGTTTCTCCTCAATGCATCGGGTGTTGCAGCGTTGCAACATGATTCCCCTGTGCCACCACAGCATTGTCAACAAAATTCCAGCCAACAACTGTAAGAACGAATTAATCATTAAGTATTAGCTCGTCTCTTTGACGTCAAAAAAAACGCGACATCAGACAGGGCACGGATAAGCCAAGTTATTTTCTCGACAGTAATGGCGTTTTGTTGCAGCTGTTCTACCTTCAAATAGCGAAATAGTTGCTTGTTCATAGCTGCCTGATTGCGAAATTGACTCATTGGATGTGCGAGTCGGTAATGCAGCGGGAAAGGGAGAGCCGTCATGAACAGTCGTATCACTATGGGGTTGGCTGGGGTGTTTCTGGTGGGGGCTCTCATTGCCGGTTACTGGGGCCTGGCATTGAGTCGCCGGCCCGCAGCGCAACCTGTAGCGCAGCCTTCCCCCGACGCCGTGCAAACCGTCACTGCTTCCGCCGATGATGCGACTCGCCAGCCCGTCGCGGTGCTGGTACGCGACATACCTCCGTTCGTTCCCATCAAGGCCGGCGATGTCACGCTGGAGCGGCTGCGCACCGCGCCCGCCGGCAGCCTCAAAAGCCTCGATCAAGTCATCGGACGCACGCCATGGCGGGCGTTGCCGGCGGGGACCTGGCTGAGCGAGGAAAGCTTCGAAGCCGGGGGCAGCGTGGCCCGCATGATCCGTGCCGACGAGCGCGCCCTGGCCGTCGCGGTAGACGAAGTCATCGGCGCCAGCGGGCAACTGAGCCCTGGCGACTACGTCGATGTGCTGCTGTTCCTGCGCCAGGACAGCAACAACCTGCTGCCCTCGGCCCAGGTCGTGGTGCCGGCCCTGCGGGTGCTGGGCATTGGCGAGCAACTGGGCCTGACCAACGATGGCAAGCCGGGCTCGCCGCCCGCCAGTGCCGAGGAAAAACTCAAACAGGATCAGCGTCGCCTGAACGCGCGCAGCGTGTTGCTGGCTGTCCCGGAACCCTTGCTGAGCCGCTTGATGCTCGCGGCTCAAGCCGGCGTTCTGCGCCTGGCGGTACGCAGCGCCGACGAGAAACGCCTGGCGCATTACTGGGCCGGCGAAAAAAGCGCGTCGAAGCATCTGCAAAACGCCGACAGATCCTTGATCCAGTTCAACCAGTTGGCCCTGTCCACCCCCTCTCCCTCCACCACCAGAACGTTCGACGCCACATCGCGTCGCGCCCAGATAGAAGTCATACGCGGCATCGAAGCGAGCCAACAAACACCCTGATCATGCAAGGACACTTCTTCATGTCCAATGATTCCCAGCCCCTGTTCAAAGGCCTGATCCGGCCCCTGATGTCGAGCGGTGTACCTGCCGAGGGCGACGCCCCGCTGTGTAAGCACGACCCGAACGGGTACTCCCTGGAAAACCGCAACTTCAATCAACGCAGTGGGCTATCGCAATGAGTCAGAACCTGAGCCAGACCTTCCTCGCGATCACCCGCAACGGCACCGACCTGGAATGGCTGCAAGGCGCCCTGGCGCCACTCGGGCAGGTGGTCAGCGCTGGCAGCGGCAGCCTCGACGAATTGCTGGCGCTGGTGGATGTGACATTCGCCAGCCTGGTCTTCGTCGGTCTCGATCGCGAGCATGTGGTCACCCAGTCGGCGTTGATCGAGGGCGCGCTGGAGGCCAAGCCGATGCTGGCCATCGTCGCTCTGGGCGACGGCATGGACAACCAACTGGTACTCAACGCCATGCGCGCCGGAGCCCGCGACTTCGTGGCCTACGGCTCGCGCTCCAGCGAAGTGGCCGGCCTGGTACGGCGCCTGAGCAAACGCCTGCCCCAGGTCACGCCGAGCACCCAACTCGGCGGCCTGACTGTGCTCTACGGCACCCAGAGCGATGCCGATGGCGCCCTGCTCGCCAGCCATCTGGCGCTGGTGGTGCAGAAGAGCGGCCAGCAGACGCTGTTGCTCGACCTCGGCCTGCCGCGCGGCGACAGCCTGGCGCTGCTGGGGCTGGAAAGCTCGTTCCACTTCGGCGATGCCTTGCGCCATCTGCGGCGCCTGGATGCGACCCTGATCGACAGTGCCTTCACCAGCACCGAAGCTGGGCTGCGGATCCTGGCCTATGCCGGCCATGACGAGCCGCTGGAGCGCACCAGCGCCGCCGAGTTGTACATGCTGCTCAGCGCCCTGCGCCAGCACTTCCAGCACATCGTGGTGAACCTCACCGGACAACCGGACAGCGAGGCCCTGCGCACCTTCGTCGGTCATTGCGACAAGTTGCTCTGGTACACCGACCAGAGCGTACTCGACTGCCGCCGCAACCTGGCGGTGCTCAATCTCTGGCGCGAAAAAGGCATGAAGCTGGAACACGCCCGCCTATTGGTCGACCGCTACCTGCGCGGGGTCGCTCCGGATGCGGAAACCCTGGGCAAGACCTTTGCCCTGGAAGTGATCGCGGTCCTGGCCTATAGCCCCGAGGTACGCCTCAACGCGAAAAACCAGGGCGTCACACTGTTCGAACTGGCCCCCCGCGAAGGCCTGACCCAAGCCCTGAAGACCCTCGGCGAGCGCCTGGCCAGACGCTCCCAAGGACTGCCCACGGCGAAGCCCGGCTGGTTCGAACGCCTCAGGGGAAGTCGATGAGCAGAGAAAAACTTTTCGGCGCCCAGTCCCACAGCCCGGTCGGCAACACCGATCACGAGGGCCTGAAACTGGTGCTGCATCGCTACGTCATCGACGCCATCGAGGAATCGGGAAAAAACCTGCTGGAAGGTTCGCGCCAGGCACTGGCGCGCTTCATTACCGACAAGGTGGCCGAGTACATCTCGCGCCTGCACCTGGCGATTTCCCGCTATGAAATGGAGCGCCTGGCCGAAGAACTGGTGGACGAACTCACCGGTTTCGGCCCGCTGGAAGTCTTGCTGCGCGATCCGGCGGTGACCGAGATCCTGGTCAACGGCCCGCACCGGGTGTTCGTCGAGCGCGATGGCGTGCTGCACCAGAGCGACCTGCGCTTCATCGACGCGCACCATGTGGAGCGGGTCATGCAACGCATCCTCGCGCCCCTGGGTCGACGCCTCGACGAGTCCTCGCCCATGGTCGATGCACGGCTGCCCGACGGCAGCCGGGTCAACGCGATCATCCCGCCGATCGCCCTCGACGGCCCTTGCCTGTCGATCCGCAAATTCCGCAAGGACATGCTCAAGAGCAGCGACCTGATGGCCATGCAGACCATCGACCAGGCGATCTTCGAATTCGTCCAGGAGGCCGTGGGCAAGCGTTGCAACATCCTGATCAGCGGCGGCACCGGCACCGGCAAGACCACCCTGCTGAATATCCTCAGCCAGTTGATCAACCCTCACGAACGATTGGTGACCATCGAGGACGTGGCCGAACTGCAACTGGGCCATCCCCATGTGGTGCGCCTGGAAACCCGCCCGCCGAACGCCGAAGGGCATGGCGAGGTCAAGGCCAGCGACCTGATCCGCAACGCCCTGCGCATGCGCCCGGACCGGATCATCCTCGGCGAGATCCGTGGCGTCGAAGTGCTCGATGTACTGACGGCGATGAACACCGGCCACGACGGTTCCATGAGCACCGTGCACGCCAACAATGCCCAGGATGCCCTGCTGCGCCTGGAAACCCTGGTGGGCCTGACCGGGCGCCAGGTGGCCGAACGCACCCTGCGGCAGATGATCTGCGCGGCCCTGGACGTGGTGATTCAGCTGACGCGCCTGCCCGATGGCCGGCGCTGCGTCAGCGAGGTGGTGGAAGTGGTCGGCGTACGCGAAAACATCTACGTCACCAACACCCTGTTCCGTCTGAACCGACGTAGCGGTTTCGGCTTTCTGCGCGAAGCGGCCAACCCCGCTGGCGACAAGCTGCGACGCGACGCCGACCTGCCCGTCAACTGAGCCAGGGAGCGCCACCGCATGTTAGGTCCCGTGCTGCTTGCCCTCCTGTGCCTGACCCTGCTGGGGCTGTCGGGCTGGATGTTCTACAGCGGCCTGCGCCAGGCCCGCACCGCCCGGGTGCTCGACCGCCTGGCCCAGGGACAACCGCAACCAAGCGAGGAAAAGACCTCGTGGAACCGGCTCGAAAGGGCCTTTCTGCGCGCGGGCCTCGGTCGTCCCACCGAACGCCTGGGGCTATGGCTGGTGGTCTGGGCCCTGGGCTGCATGCTCGGGTATGGGCTGGGCAAGTGGCCGGGGCTGCTCGCCCTGCTCGTCGCACCGCCTGTGCTGCTGCGCCTGTATATCAGCTGGCTGTACCGGCGGCGCCTCAAGCGCATGATCGAACAGCTGCCGCCATTGCTCGACCATGCCGTGCGCAGCCTCAAGTCGGGACGCACCCTGGCCGACGCGGTGCTGGGCGGCATCGAGGCCGCCGACAATCCCTTGAAGCACGCCATGGGCCGGGTCCAGCGCAACGTGCTGCTGGGGGTCAACCTGCCGGATGCGGTGGCGGACTTCGCCGAATTGTACGAGCGCGATGAACTGCGCCTGTTCGCCCTGGGGCTCAAGGTCAACCACCGCTATGGCGGCAATGCCAGCGAGCTGCTGGAAAACCTGATCAAGCTGATCCGCGAACGCGACCAGGCCGCCCGGCAACTGCGCGCGATGACCGGCGAAACCCGTATCACGGCGATGGTCCTCGCGGCCCTGCCGGTGTCATTGGCCGGCTATTTCCTGATAGCCAACCCGACCTACCTGATGAGCATGTGGAACCAGAGCGGCGGCCGGATGATGCTGCTGGCCGCCTTCGGTTTGCAGGTCATCGGCTGCGCGCTGCTGTGGCGCATGCTGCGGAGTGTTTGACATGACGGCCTTGCTGATCAGCGCACTGTTGTTTCTCGCGGCCATGCTGCTGGTGCTGGGCAGCTTGCTGGAACAGCGTCGGAGAACGCGTCAGGTGACCGAGCGCCTGCAGGGGCACCTGGCGCGCGACAACACACTCGGCAACTGGCTGCACGTGCTGGGCGACAGCAAGATCGGCCAGCACGCGGTCAGGCTCGACAATGAAACCCAGTTGCTGCTCAACCGCCTGGGCTGGCGCAGCGCGCGGCAACGCTCGCTGTTCGCCGCCTGCCAGATCGGCACACCGATTCTCGCCCTGGGCCTGACCCTAGTGATCCAGGGGGTGTTTTTCCCGGCGGCGAAAAACCACTGGGTCGCTCCGGTGTTCGCTCTGAGCCTCGGCTACCTGTTGCCCAAGCGCCTGTTGGCCATGGCCGCCGGCAGGCGGCAGAAACAACTGGCGGTCGATATCTCCACCTTCATTCCCCTGTTGCGCATCCTGTTCGAGTCGGGCATGGCGGTGGAACAGGCCCTGCGGGTGTTGAGCAAGGACGCGCAGAAACTGCTGCCGGCCCTGACCCAGGAATTGCGCATGGTGCTGGCCCGGGTGGATTCCGGCCTGGAACTGGGGGACGAACTGAACAAGTCCGCGCGGCTGCTGGCCGTCGATGAGTTCACCGACACCTGCGTGATCCTGCAACAGCTGATTTACCAGGGCGGCGGGGCGATGAAGTCGTTGCAGTCGCTCAAGCTGCTGCTCGATGACCGGCGCCTGACGCGCCTGCAGGAATACATCTCGAAGATGTCGGCGAAAATGTCCGTCGTGATGATGCTGTTTCTCTTCCCGGCGTTACTGATCGTCCTGGCCGGACCTGGCGTCAGTGCCATTGCCCGGGCCTTCACCCACCAATAGAAGGACGCAGCGGCCCGCACTGCGCGGCAAAAGCCGGCCGGCATGCGCAGCAAACCCTCGCTCGCTACTGCTGGGGTTTACTGCGTGGCGGGAGGCGTCAGTGGGCGGTCACGCGCTGGCGCAACCCCGAGTTGCTGGGTGCCAGCGCCAACGCCAGTTGGGTGCGGTTGTGCATATGGGTCAGGCGCAGCACCTGGGACACGTAGAGCTTCACGGTGTTTTCCGTGATCCCCAGTTCACAGGCGATCTGGTAGTTGGTCTGCCCCTTGCCTACCAGGCGGGCCACATCCAGTTGCCGGGGCGACAGCTGATTGAAGATCGCCGGGACTTCGATCTGCTCCGCCTCGCCGCCGCCCTGGCCCGACGCCTGCGTCGTCGGTGGCGCGAGTGGCGCGCGACGTACTTTGTCCAGATCCTGGTAAAGATCGTCAATGGATTCGGAAAGGAACTGCAGCTTCTGGTTCAGGTGCCCCAACTGCAGGTTTTTCTGCCGCTCCTGCAACGTTTCCTCCTGGCGTTGCAGGCCGGCCAGCAGCTCCTCGAGGTCGATCGGTTTCTGGTAGTAATCGGCGATGCCGGCGCGCAAGGCCTTGATCACATCCTGCTTGTCGGCCTGGCCGGTGAGCATGATGGCCTCGAAGACCCGATGCTTGCCGGCGATACGCTGCAGCTCCTGCACCAACTGGATGCCATCGAGATCGGGCATGTGCAGGTCGCACAGTACCAGGCCGATTTCGGCATCTTCATTGAACTGCTGGATCGCCTGGCGGCTGGACTCACAAGGGACGCAGCGATAACCGCTGCTTTCAAGAAACTCGCAAAGCTCTTCGACTATCAACGGCTGGTCGTCGACCACGAGTACTTTGATGCGAGATATAAGCTTGTTCACGCGCAACTCCATGCCTGGCAAGCCCAAGACGAATGTTCCTGCCCTGCCGCGTCCACTTCGGGCAGGTACAGAATAAACGTAGACTACTTTCCGACTATGTACATAGAGATAGGCTGCATGAATAGCGGGCCCAAAGCAGGGTCAGGGCCATGCCGACCAGGACGAAAGGGGCGAAGGCGAACTTTTGCCCCTGCCGCGGATCGAGGTATTGCAAGGACCTTGCCAGCGGTTGGTCGGCCGCGGGCAACAGCCTGGGTGCGAGCAACCACCACAGGCCGCTGGCCAACGCGGCACCGATGAAGGTACCCAGCAGGTGCAGGGGGTCGGACGCCAGCCCCAGGGCCGCCAGGAGCTTCACGTCGCCGCCGCCCATCCGGCCCAGCACATAGCCAGGCACGGTCAGCAGCAACGCCAGCAACAGCGCCCTGCCCCCCTCCACCGCGTCGGCGCCCAGCCAGGTGTTGCCGGCCCACAGCAAGTACCCCAGCGCCAGCAGCGCGACACCCAGGGTCAAGCCGTTGGCGAGATGACGCTGGCGGATATCCTGCACCGCGCACAGCCCCAGCCAAGCCAATAGAATCCAATGCTGCATCGGTTAAAAAACATCCCTTCTGGCTGAATGATTCTATGCTGACATGACCTACTAGCAGTCAGGGTAGACGCCGCCGTGAAAGTCGACCTGCCAGAAAAACAAAAAGGTGCCGTGGCCATCGAGTTCGCCATGGTCTTCATCATTTTTTTTGCCGTGTTTTATGCCCTGGTCAGCTACAGCGTGCCGCTGCTGATGGTGCAGTCCTTCAATAAGGCCACTGCCGAAGCGGTGCGGCGCAGCGTCGCCCTGGACCCCGCCACGCCCGGCTATGACGCCGCCCTGATAGCGCGCGCGAAGAACACCTTGCGCGAGCAACTGACCTGGATTCCGCAGGCCTTCAACTTCAATGCCAACAACGCCAGCGATGCCACCGTGACTTACGCGGGTGGCCTGCTCACGGTCCGTGTCCACTACTCCACCGACAAACTCAGACAGGTCATCCCCTTCCTGGTGCTGCCGGGCCTGGGCAGCGTGCCCGCTCTGCCCGCGAACCTCAGCGCCCAGTCGAGTCTGCAATTTTGAGCTCGGGCGACAAACTCCTCGGGCGTTTTCTCGGCCGGACGACGCCCCAGGCGCTTCCTCCCGCGCCGCCCCTGGCCACGCCCGGGGTCGGCCTGCTGGTGCACCTGGACCACAACGCCCAGGTGCTGCAAATGACCGGCCCGCTGCGCCACGCCCTGGCCCAGCCGCCGGCCGCCGAAGGGCCGGCGCCGCTGCTGGACTACCTGCTGGCGCACAGCGCGCTGAGTGTCGAAGGCAGCCCTGGCGACTGGCAGGGGCATGTGCTCGATCTGGACTTCCATGGCGCCGGCGGGCAAACCCTGCACCTGCGCGGCTGGGTGCAACCGTCCACCCAAGGCTGGCTCCTGCACCTGCTGGACATCGGCGACCTGTTGCTGGAACGCCAGCAGGCGCAGCAACGCCAGGACTGCCAGCAGTTCGCCGCGCAGATCAGCGAACAGCTGCGCCTGTGCAGCCTCTTCCGCCTGCCCGAAGTGCTGCATGAACAACTCCATGCCCTGGCCCGGCACTGGCATATCCCCTGCCTCGCCCTGGCACTGCTCGACGACCTGGAACAGGGCTGGTACATCCACGGCCTGTATCAGGCCGCCGATGCACCGCAGCTGTGGCACAAGGGCCAGGTCCTGGGCACCGGGCTGGACAGCCTGAACGGCAATGCCCCGCAGTCGCTGATCTTCACTCAAGGCCTTGGCGAGCATCCGCGCCTGCAACATGCGTTCGGCAGCAGCGAAGGCTTTGTCGTGCCCTTTCGCGACGATCACGGTGTCGCGGCCTGGCTGCTCTGCGGCCTCTACCCGGTACGCCAGCAGGCACCGCAGTTGAGCGAACGGGACTGGCTGCAATTGAGCGCCGCCCTGGCCGGGCCCTTGCTCGGACGTTTGCGCGAACAGCAGCACCATCACCAGCTGGAGCGCCTGGAGGCCTTGCAAGGTTTGCTCGGCACCGGTTGGTGGGAGTTGTTCGCGCAAGACAACGAGATCCAGCTGGCGCCGCAGCTGGCCCTCAACCTGCTGCTGGAACCCCAGACCCGGCGCCTGTCGCTGCAGGCCTGGCTGGCCCTGATCCACCCCGCCGATCGCCAGGAACTGAGCAGCCGCCTGCAAGAGCTGCGACAGGGCAAACCGCTGCTGCTCTGCGTACGGTTGCAGCGGGCCGACCCGCAGTTGCCGGCCATCTGGTACCGCCTGCAGGGGCAAGCCCTGGGCATTGGCCAGAACCAGCGCTTCGTCGGTTTCATGCTGGACATCAGCGACATCAAGAATCAGGAGCAGCAGGCGGCCGCGGCCCACGCCCGGCTGGACAACCTGATCGCCCATTCGCCGGCGGTGATCTATGTCCAGCGCTATGTCGAGGGTGCGCTGCAGCCGACGTTTTTCAGCGACAGCCTGCAGCCGTTGCTCGGCTGGACCCTGAACGACTGCAACGACGGCGCCCTGGCGGAACGGGTGCATGCCGACGACCGCGACCGCTACTTCGAGCGCAACCGGCAACTGCTGCGCGAAGGCGCGGTGCGCAGCCGCTACCGCCTGCTCGACAGCCGTGGCGAATACCACTGGGTGCTCGACGAGGCCAGGCTGCTGCGCGACGACCTGGGCATGCCGGTCGAGGCCGTCGGCCTGTGGCTGGACGTCACCGACGCCACCCTGGCCGCCGAGCAGATACGACTCAGCGAGGAGCGTTACCGGATCCTGGTGGAAGACTCCCCGGCGATGATCTGCCGCTACCTGCCCGACCTGACCCTGACCTTCGGCAACCGGCCCCTGGCGACCTACCTGGAATGCCCGCCCGAACAACTGGCCGGAGCCAACCTCGGTGACTGGCTGTCCGCCGAACAACACGCCGCCTTCGTGCAACGCATCCGCCAGCTGACCCCGGAATTTCCGGTCAGCACCGCGGAAATCAACCTGCAACTGCCGGGGCGCGAACATGCCTGGTGGGTCTGGTCCGACCGCGGGGTGTTCGACGAGCAAGGACGCCTGCGGGAGATCCAGGCCGTCGGCCGCGACAACACCGAAGTCCGCCGCTCCCAACTGCAACTCATGCAAAGCGCGAAGATGGCCACCCTGGGCGAAATGGCCACCGGGCTGGCCCATGAAATCAACCAGCCGCTGAATGTGATGCGCATGGCCATCGTCAACGTGCTCAAGCGCCTGAACAACGGCGACGTGCAACTCGACTACCTGCAGGACAAGCTCAAGCGCATCGATGCCCAGGTCCAGCGGGCCGGCCGGGTGGTGGACCACATGCGGGTGTTTGGCCGCAGCTCGGAGATCGAGCAACAACCTTTCGATCCGGCCCAGGCGGTGGAAGGCTGCCTGTCGCTGCTGGCCGACGGCATGCGCGGCAAAGGCGTTGAATTGCGTGTCGCGCCAATCGACTTCAACGTGCAGGTGCGGGGCCATGTCGATCAGCTTGAGCAAGTCTTGATCAACCTCCTGGTCAATGCCCGGGATGCGCTGCTCGGCCGGCGCGAGCAGGATCCGGACTTGCGGCCCTGGATCGCCATACGCGCCGAACATGACGCGCAGCGGGTGCGGCTGCTGGTCGAAGACAATGCCGGCGGCATCGACCCGCGTCTGCTGGGGCGCATCTTCGAACCGTTCTTTACCACCAAGCCGGTCGGCGTGGGCACCGGCCTGGGGCTCTCGGTGAGCTACGGCATAGTCGAGAACATGGGCGGGCGCCTGAGCGTGAGCAACACCGGCGAAGGCGCCTGCTTCTGCATCGACCTACCGCTGGTACAGAGCGATCAGATCACCAGATAGGCCCGGCCGGTTTGGCCGCAGGTGATGTTGGCTCCCACCTCGACCTTGCCCAGATCGATGCCCAACACCGCCAGGACATTGTTCAGCAATGGGTCCAGCAACGGGCCGAGCAAGGCGCCGATAGCCGTGGCCAGCAGGCCGACTACGGTGTTCAACGCCGACAGCAAGGTATTGAGCACCACCCCGAGCAGGCTGCCGATGCTGGGCGGATGCGTAGTCAGAGTGATGCCGGTCAACGACGCACGCAGGCTGCTGACCACATTGGAGGCGGTCACGCTGTGCCAATCGTCGTCCGCCAGTTCCTGCTTCATTTTCGGCGGATTGACGAAGGTGAAATTCGGCTCGTGGGTACCGGCGACCGACGTGTCGATCATCAACTCGCTGCCACCACCGGCAAACGAGACGCGTGCCCCACAAGGGCCAAGCAGCCCCTGACAGGTCCTCGCTCCGATATCCACCAGAGGCAACGGGCTCACGCTGACTTGAGCGGTCGAAGACGCCCAGTTGCTGGCGTCCACTCGACCGACCTTGAGCTTGACCGCGGAGGTGGTGGTGTCGACGGAAAGGCTGTTGTCGCTGTCGCTGACGCAGGTATAGCCGGTGACATGACTGTCGCCGGCCGCCACTTCAAGGCTGACATCCAGGTTCGCGCCGTTCGGCAGGATCAGCAGGTCAGTCTTTACACAGGGGCCACCGAGCACACAGCTGAGATTGGCACTGAGCACCGTATTGAGCGTGACCACCACCGGCGACAGCAGGGTATTCACCGCCTGCAGCACGCTGTTGATCAGCGAGAGATCCACCGTCAGCAACGCCCGTACCTGAGCGGTACGTACATAGATGCGATTGGGTCCCAGCGGGTCGACGGCGGCCAGTTCCGGGTTGCCGATGGCGAACTCGGGAGGTGAAACGATCTTGACCCGGGTGGTGACGCCCGCCAGCCCCAACACACTCACCGGCAGCTCGACCGCCGCGGCGCTCTGGCTGCTGGCCAGTTGCAGGAACGCCTCGACCAGGCTCAGCAATTGGACGTTGGCATCCAGCCCGGAGTCCGCAGTGCCGGTCTGCAACTTCAACAGGTCACCCAGTTTCACCGGAGCCGTATTGATCGCAGCGGCCTTAATGCTGCCTAGGGCTGTCAGCACCTCGAGGGTGGCGCCATTTCTCTGGGCCACGCTGATGGCGGTCTGGAGCAGTTGGGTAATGTCGGTATCGACGTCGAGCAGTTCGCTGTAGTTTCCGGCGCTCACATTCAGATCAATGGCCAGCTGCTTCAGGTAACCGAGCAGGCTGATGTCGGTATCGACCAGGCCCTGCCAACCGAGCAGGCTGACATTGATCGCGCTACCCGCGAGGCCGCTGAGGGCGCCGTTCAACAGATTGAGGTCGACCAGCGTGCTGCGAATCGTCAATTGCGCCAGCGGTGGCTTGGGTTGAGCCGCTACCGCCGTGGCACTCAACGAGGTCGTGGTGCTGACGGGATTGTCGGAAAACAGATTGGTTACGCCGAGGGCGATGCTGGTGGGCACCGCTTCACTGACCACCACTCGGATGGCGCTGGCCTGACTGGCGTTGGGGCTGAAGGTGCGCAAGTTGTCGGCACCGGTCTGCAGCGAGCCACAGGTGGCTGTCAGCGGTCTGTCGTCTCCCACCACAAAGCCGTTGCGCGCCGCGCTTTCTCTGGCGAATGCCGCCGCGCTGCCCCCCGCCAGGCAATTGCCGCCCCGCGCCACCGCCTCCAAGGCGGCGTTATCGGCCACTCGCTGCAACTCGCGCTGATCCAGGTACAGGCGCCCGCTGTCGACTACCACCAGCGTGCACAACACCGCCGTGCCCAACGCCAACGCCCCTATCAGACCAATAGCGCCACGCTGCCGAGCCGGTCCGGAAAACTGCGTGCGGGAAAACATGGAGCACTCCTTTGCCGGCGCACCGCCGGGCGCAATCTCCGCTGGGTGAAAGGAGTGTAGTCAAGGCTGGAATACAACGCTGGCGACTTGCCAGCGCTGTGTTTGGGCAGGGTGCCGTTGGGGCAAGAGCCTGTGCAGCCCTCGCCCCGTGGTGGAATGCAGCAACTTACCTGGGCGGGTAGTTCGCCAGGATCCGGCCGACGGTCTCCCTGATCGCCGTGCTGCGATCGGCGGGGTTCGGCGTGCTGCTGAGTATCTGCTCGTCGCTGCCGCGCCACACCAGCTTGCCGTCCTTGCCATCGAGCAGATCGATCTGGATGGTGGCGACCTTGTAGGTGATGTTGCGGGTTTCGTTGTACATCGGCGCGCCCCAGTAGCCGTTCCACGGGCCACCCCAGCCGCCGCCGTAATTGGTGGTGACCTGTTGCTGGCGGTTCTCGACGATCAGGTAGGTCTGGACGTTGAGATCGGCCTTTTTGCCCGCTGCGGCTGGACGCAGGCCGCGCTGGTCGAGCTGATCGCTGACGGCCTGGCGGATGCGCTGCTCGGTGAGGTCGCTCTTGATCCGCGGATCGTCGGGGCGGTATTGCAGGGCGGGTTCCTTGAAGCTCCAGCTGCGATAGGCCGCGAAGTCGCGGCTGGCATCGAAGTCATGGTTGACCTGGTTGGCGGCGCAGGCGCTGAGCAGCGCGGCCAGGGCCAGTAAAGCAAGAGGGCGGAACATGATGTTTCTCCAGAAGAGCAAATGCACCTGAAGGGATGTCGCTAACTAGGAGGATACGCCGCCATAGCCTTTTCCACAGCCTCGCGCAGCGCATCGGCGCGCTCGCTCAGGCTGCCCTGGCTCGAGGTTTCCGCGCTGGCGCTCCACACCGGCTGGCCACTGCTAGCGTCGAACAGGTTGACCCGTACCACCACGACTTCCACCTCGTAGGTACGCACCACCGGCACTGTGTTGTACATGCCGTAGCCGGGGCCGTAGCGGTTGTAGCCATAACCGCCGTAACCATAGCCATAGTCGTCCTGCACCTGGCGCAGGCGCTTTTCCAGGTGCAGGTCGGCGCTGACCCACAGGTCCGCCGGACGGTTGTCGTGCAGCGGGCGCAGGCCGCGCTGGTCGAGGGCGTTGCTGACCGCCTCGGCGACCTGCGCCGAATCGGCCCAGGCCGAGCCATTGGGCAGGCGCCCGTTGCGCCAGGCCCAGCTGCGATAGCGCCCATAGTCGCGCTGGGGCGCGGGGTAGGCGCTGCGGTCGAAGGTCCCGGCCGCCTGTGGCGGCGCCGGCGGCAGTGGATTGGAACTGGCGACATAGGGGTTGGGGCTCTGGCAGGCCGCCAGCCCCAGGCACAGCACAAGCAAACCAGCGTGGCGTTTCATTTCGAGCTCCGCTCAGACCGGACGACAAATCCAGTGCAGGTAACGCCCAAGCCCGGCAAAGCTTGGGTGACGACGATGGGCCAATTCCATTTCCAACAGGTCCAGCAACTCGGCGCGGGCCTGGAATTCCACCGGCATGTAGTCATGGAAAACCCGTACCCCGCTCTGGGTTTCGACCCGCCACAAACCGTCGAGTTGCGCCGCCAGTTCCCGCGGATCGAGGGGCTGTTGCGGGGTCAGGCTCTGCTTCTCGCCGGCCATGTCGTTCTTGCGCATCTTGCGAAAGTGGCCCTTGAGCAGGTTGCGATAGATCAGCGCATCGCGGTTGTAGAACGCCAGCGACAGCCAGCCGTCCTGGGTGGTCAGTTGATGCAGTACCGGCAGGATCGCGTGGGGCTCGGCCAGCCATTCCAGCACCGCATGGCACAGCACCAGGTCATAGGGTTCGGTGAGCTGGCCCAGCAGGTCCTGCCAGGGCGCCTGGATAAAGGTCGCCTGTTGGCCGGCCTCGGCGAAGCGCTGGCGGGCACCCTCGAGCATCGGTTCGGCCGGTTCGGCCAGGGTCACCTGATGGCCACGCTGGGCCAGCCACAGCGACATATGCCCCAGCCCGGCGCCGATATCCAGCACCCGCAGCGGGCGGTCCGGCAAGGCTTCGGCCAGGTCGGCCTGGAGCACCGCCAGGCGGATCGCGCCCTTGGCGCCGCCGTAGATCTTTTCCGCGAAGCGGGTCGCCAACTGGTCGAAATGACGGTCGCTCATCAGCCGAACCGCCGTTCGCTGTCGGCCAGCTTGCTGCGCACCACCTGCTCCAGGTCCAGGCCCAGTTCGCTGCACAGCAGCAACAGGTAGAGCACGATGTCGCCGACTTCCTGGCCGGCATGGGCCAGCTTGTCGGCCGGCAGTTGCCGCGACTGGTCTTCGCTCAGCCACTGGAAGATCTCCACCAGTTCGGCCATCTCCACGCTGGCGGCCATGGCGAGGTTCTTCGGGCTGTGAAATTGCCGCCAGTCATTGCGATCGCGAATGGCATGCAGGCGTTGGGTCAGTTCGTCTAGGTTCATCGGGGTCTCCTGAAGGCGTATAGCTTCGGGGGGATGGCGGATGAAGGCAAGGCCCGCACCGCCCCCTCAATCGATAACGCTGAACTCGACCCGCGCCGTCTGCCCGCCTTCGTCCAGCACGCTGAGTTGATATGGCCCCAACCGTTCGAAGCTGGCGTTGATGCTGTCCTGGTTGGCACTCTCGCCCAACGGCTCGCCGTTGACGAACCACCAGCGCCGGCCACTGCCGCCCAGGGCCGACAGCTTGAGCCGCAGCAGTTCCTGGCTGGCCGCCGGGCGGCGCAAGCGATCGCCCTCGCGCACGCCGACGATGGACAACGGCGCCGCTGCCGCCAGGGCCGGCCCCGGGCACTCCGGGTCGTTGGCCGGCAGGCGCGCTTCACGCCGTTCGATGCGCGGCAGCCAGGGCTCCAGCGGCGCCGGCCACAGCGCGATATCCCGCGCCTGCGCCCCCGGGCACTTGGCGTCGACCCGCAGGCCCTTGGCATTGACCCAGACTTTTTCCAGCAGGCCGACGCCCAGGGGTTGATCCGCCGCCTGCAAGGTCGGCGGCGTGGTGCCGTCCAGGGTCCAGGCGAAACGCTGGCGGCGGCAGTTCGGATCGCTGCGGCTCATGGGCTGGCCCAGCGGCCAACAGATCGCCGCCACCCCGACATTCATCGGTACCGGCTGCACCGGCGCGCTGATGCCGCGCTGGCTGTCGCGGTTGATCAGCACATCGTGCACTTGCAGCATCAAGGGCGCTGCCGAAGCCAGGCCGAACTGGCCCGGCACCGGGGTGCCGTCCGGGCGGCCGATCCAGATGCCGATCAGGTAGCGCGGCCCGACGCCAATCGCCCAGGCGTCGCGAAAGCCGTAACTGGTGCCGGTCTTCCAGGCCAGCACCGGACGCTGTACCAGCTCGGCTCGCGGGTCGCGGTCCGGGCGCGCCTGGCCGCTGAGAATGCGCCGCACGATCCACGCCGAACCGGGGGACAGCAAGGGCCGCTCGCGCAACTCATCATCCGGTTGCAGGCGGAGGCTGGCGCTCTTGCCGCCACGGGCGAAGGCGCTGTAGCCGCTGACCAGATCCTCCAGGCGGCTGCCGGCGCCACCGAGAATCAGCGCCAGGTTCGGTTCCGCCAGCGCCGGCAGGGTCAGCGGCATGCCGCCGATGCGCATCTCGGCGGCAAAGCGTTTCGGCCCGTAGGCTTCCAGCAGTTGCACCGCCGGCAGGTTCAGCGAGGTGGCCAGGGCGGTGCTGGCCGACACCGCGCCGCTGAACCCCATGGAGAAGTTGCCCGGCCGGTAGTCGCCATACCGCCGTGGCACGTCCTGCAGCAGGGATTCGGAATGGATCAACCCGGCATCCAGCGCCATGCCATAGAGGAAGGGCTTGAGGGTCGAACCCGGCGAACGCATGGCGCTGATCATGTCCACATGGCCGAAGCGCCGCGCATCGTTGATATCCACCGAGCCCAGGTAGGCGCGCACCGCCATGGTCTGCTCCTCGACCACCAGGATCGCCGCCGAGGTGTGTTCCGGCAGGCGCGCGCGCCAGCCCAAAAGCAGGTCTTCCAGGCGCCGTTGCAGGTTGGCGTCCAGGGTGGTGCGGATCAACGGCGGGCTGTCCGAGCGATTCAGCCGGCGCGCCAGCAGGGGCGCCAGGCTCGGCTCCAGCCGCGGCGCCAGCAACAGGGGTTCCTGCAAGGCTTCGGCCACCGCCGATTGCGGCCAGACCTGGAACTGCGCCAGGCGCTGCAACACCTTGTCCCGGGCCGCCTGAGCCCGTGCGGCATGCCGGTCCGGGCGCAGCCGACTCGGCGCCTGGGGCAGTACCGCCAGCAGCGCCGCTTCGGCGTGGGTCAGGTGCTGCGGCGACTTGCCCAGGTAAGCCCAACTGGCCGCGGCCACCCCTTGCAAGGTGCCGCCGAACGGCGCGCGGTTGAGGTAGAGCGTGAGAATCTGCTGCTTGCTCAGATGCCATTCCAGCTGTGCGGTACGCCACAGCTGGCGCAGCTTGCCGTGCCAGGTTCGCGAGTGAGGATCGAGCAGGCGCGCCACCTGCATCGACAGGGTGCTGCCGCCGGACAACACCCGCCCGCCCGTGAGGTTCTGCCAGGCGGCACGCGCCAGCGCCATCGGGTTGACCCCGGGATGGCTGTAGAACCAGCGGTCTTCGTAGGTCAGCAGCGCGTCCAGGTAATAGGGCGAGACTTCGTCGGTGCGCACCGGATAGCGCCAGACGCCATTGGCATCGGCAAAGCGCCACAGCGGCGTGCCATCCTCGGCCAGCACCACCCGCGCCAGGTCATCCTTGGGCAGCGGCAGCGGCCAGATGCGGTCGGCCAGCCAAAGCCCGGCCCACAGCAGCAACAGGCCGCCCAGCACGGTCCGCAGGATGCGCCAGCCTCGGCGACCGCTTGGTTGCGGCGATGGCAAGCCGGGCGACTGTGCCTGGCCAAATATTCGCCACCAAAAACTGCGCAGGCGCGATGCAACTAATCGAAAAATCAAACCCGCGAACCTCTATGCTTGGAACGGAACTCGCCAGCGCGATTGATGGCCAAAGGCTCAGGTCTGGCAAGCACGCCAACTTTTTCATCAGGATGCACGCATGCAGGTAGAAAGCTTTTTTGAATGGCTCGGCCAGGCGCTGGGCTCGGTCATACGGTTTATCGTCGATGGTCTCAGCGGTCTGTTCAACGCCCTGACCAACGCCGGCGGCAACTTTATCGACGGCTTGTCGCGGGCGCTGGGCATGGACACCTCGATCATCAGCATCATCACCCTGATCGTCGGGCTGATGCTGCTGTACTCGGCGGTCCGCGCCTTCATGCGCGCCTCGATCGTCATGGGCATCATCTGGCTGCTGCTGGGGTTGTGGCTGCTGAGCTGGGTGGTGCACTGACCGATAGACGACCGCTGCGCGGTCGTATCGCGAGCAAGCCCGCTCCTACATGAGGAACGCGCTTGCCGCGATCGCCCTTCTCAACGCCCCTTGATCACCATCTCCGGCAGGGTTTCACCCACGGCCTGCCAGTTCGGCCGGTACATCGACTCCACTTGCGGCGGCGGCACACGGTAAGTGCCGGGCGTGACCGCGCGTGCCAGGTACAGCAGGTGCGTGACGCTGTCGTAGCCATCCAGGTTCAGCGCCGCTACATAGCGGTCATCGCGGAACTCCTGGTGCTTGAGGCTGGCGTTCTGCATCGACTCGCGCCATTCCTTGACCTGGCTGCTGGCGTTTTCCAGGCTGGCGGCGCTCTGCGCCAGGTTCTGGTTTTCCAGTTCCAGGCCGGCCGGCAGCAGGTCCACCACCAGCGCATCCGGCACCCGTTGCTTGGCGCTGACCGCCAGGTGCACCAGCACCAGGTCGCCGCTGCCCAGGGCTCGCAGGTTCAGTGGCTGGCCGTTCATCCCCAGGTATTCGCGCCGAATACTCAGGTTCTCGCCACCGGCCAGCGGCGCATGCTGTGGATAACCGGAAATGGTCAGTTGCTGGTACACCGGCTCGCTGCCCTGATTGCTGATCGACAACGGCGACGCCAGCAACGCGCCTTCCAGCTTCAGGCCGGGCTGGCTGTTGTTCAGCTCGCGGCTTTCGGCGCCACTGCTCAGTTGCGCGGTCCAGTTGGCTTCCGGCTTGCCCAGCAGGCCACGACCGGCGAGGAACAGCGAGTTGCGCTCCTGGGTCGACAGGTACGGGCTGGCCGCCAGTTGGTCGGACAGCTCGAACAGCCGCTCCTCGCGCTTGCCCTTGGCCAGGTCGTGCTCTTCCAGCAACGCCAGGATCAGCGCCTGATCCCGTAGCGGGCTGCCGTAGTCGGCCAGCCAGTCCTTGCTGTTGCGCGAAGCCGCCAGGCCCGCGGTCAAGGCCTGCTCGGCCCGTGGCTGGTCGCCCATTTTCTGCAAGGCGATGGCCAGCTGTACCAATGGCAGGCCGGAGCGCGCATCGGTACGCCGTTCGAACAGGCTGCGCAGCGCGCCCAGCGGCGCCTGTTGGCTACGTGCCAATACCAGCCCGGCGTAGGCCTGCACGGCAAAGCGCGTGTGCTCGGCATTTTCGCTGTAGTTGACCTCGATCAGGTTGCGCTCCTGCAGGTAACGCAGCAGGCGTTCGTTGGCCTTCTTCAGCGCCTCGGCCGGCACCGCGAAGCCCTGGTCGCGGGCCCGCAGCAGGAAGTCGGTGACGTAGGCGGTCAGCCAGTATTCCTCTTCGCCGTCCGCGCCCCACAGGCCGAAGCTGCCGTTGTAGCGCTGCATGCCCAGCAGGCGTTCGATGCCCAACTCGATCTTGCGCTTGCGCTCGGCATCCGGCTCGCCTTCCAGGCCCAGGCGTTTCAGGCTGACGGCATCGGCGTACAGCGCCGGGTACAGGCCGCTGGTGGTCTGTTCCAGGCAGCCGTAGGGGTAGGCCTTGAGTGCGCGGATCTGCTCGCCGAGGTTCAGCGGCGGCCGGCTCGACAGGCTCAACAGTGCCTCACGCCCGGCCGGCTCGAATGCCGCCAGCTCGCCTTCCGGCAGGCTCCACGGCTGATCCTTGAGTACCGCGCGGTAATGCCTGAGCAACGCCGGGTAAGCCGGTCGCACCCCCAGGGTCCATTCGCGGCTGAACGGTGGCAGGCTCTCGCCCGGAAGGTCCAGGCCATTGACCAGCACCTTGACCTTGCCCTGGCCGAAGCCGCCCAGCGCCCGCACCGGAATCCGCAACGTGGTGCGCTGGCCCTGGGTCAGTTGCACGCTCTGACGGGTTTCGTTGACCAGCGCCAGCTGGCCTTCGGCGCTCAGTTGCACATCGAGTTTCTGCGCCTTGCCCGACAGATTGGACAGGTCCAGCGCCAGGGTGGTCTGGTCGCCGCCGGCGAGGAAACGCGGCGCCGACAGTTCGGCGATCAGCGGTGCGGCGATCACCGTCTTGCCTTCGGCCATGCCATAGCGCTCGTCGGTCCAGGCCTGGGCCATCAGGCGCAGTTCGCCGTTGAAGTCGGGGATGTCGACGCTGACTTCGCCTTCACCCTGCTCGTTCAGGGTCACCGGCGCGCTTTGCAGGGCGACTATGGTGACGCTGGTGTCCGGACGCTTGCCGCCCTTGGCCAGCGCCGCGTCGCCACCGAAGGCCAGGCTGGCCAGGCGGCCCTGGCCGGCCTCGATCAACTGGCCGTAGATATCCAGCTGGTCGGCGCCATAGGCCTTGCGCCCGAACAGGCTGGAGTACGGGTCCGGGGTCGGGTATTCGGTGATGTTGAGGATGCCCACGTCCACCGCCGCCAGCAGCACATGGGCCTGCTTCGGCACGCTGCCATCGGCGTTCCTGGCCTGGATCTTCACCTTGAGCGGCTGTTTGGGGCGCATTTTTTCCGGCGCGCTCAGGGTCAGGCCGAGCTTGCGCTGGGTGCGATCCAGGGGCAGGTGCAACACGCCCACCGCGCGTTTCGGGGTGATGTTGGCCTTGCGCTCGCCGGGGCGGATCACCAGCGCACTGACGTACAGGTCGTGGCGCGCCCATTTCGGATCGAGTTTGATCGCATAGCTCTTGCCTTCGGCCGGTACGTCGATTTCCTGCCACCACAACGGACCGTCGCTGGACTCCACCAGCAAGTAGCCCTTGCCGGCGGCCGGCGGGGTCACCGTGACATTGGCGGTGTCGTCGTCGCCATACAGCGGTTTGTCCAGCGCCAGCTTGACCTGGTCGGGCCGCACCGCGCCGCCTTCGGCGTTGTCCTGGGAACGGTAGCCGGCCCAGAAACGCAGGCTGCTGACCAGCCCGGTCTGCGGGTCTTCGACCTCGACGCGATAAGGGCCCCACTCCACCGGGAAGCTGACCTTCGCGGTATCGCCAGCCTTGATGCTCAGGACCTGTTCGTCCTGGGTGAGGAATTTCTCGTTGAAGTGATAACTCCAGCCGTCGCTTTCCGAGTAGTTCCAGTAGTAGTCGCGGCGCTCGCGCACCAGGCGCACCTTGAGGTTGTCCGCCGCCAGCTTCTGGCCTTCATTGTTGGCCACCAGTAGCTCGAACTCGGCCGGGCCGTCGCCGTCGGTTTCCGCACCGTCGAACAGCGCGCGCAGCCCCGGCAACCTGTCCGCCGGCCATACCGGCAGCACCACCCGCCGGGTGATCGGGCGACCGCCCGACTCCTGCAGGCTGCCCTGGACGATCAGTTGCAGCGGCGAACGGGCCTCGGCCCATTTGCTTTCCAGGGCGATCAGTTCTTCGCCGTTTTCATCCAGCGTCGACTCTTCTATCTCCAGGTCCTGGCTCAGCTCTTCTTCGGTGACCGAGCCGAACTGGTAGCCCGGCAAGGCCTTGACCGCCTCGCGCAGCGGCCGCACATAGATCTGGCCGCTCAGGCGATTACCGGCGGCCGGGGCGCCATACAGGTAACGGCCGTTGACGCTGATCTCGACGGTCTCGTCCGGTTTGAGCGGTGTGTCGCTGCCCTTGAGTTCCAGCGCCAGGCGCTCGGGCAGGAAGTCTTCCACGAGGAATTCGTACAGTTGCGGCTTGCCGTCGCCGAGGTCGAACACCAGTTGCCAGCGCCCGGTCGGCGCTTCGCCGGCCAGTTGCAACTGGTACTGATAGAGCCCCGAGGCATCGGCGTCCCAGACGAACTTGCGGCTGACCTGCTCATCCGGCCGGCGCACTTCGACGCTCACCGGCTGCGGCTTGACCGCATTGCCGTCCTTGTCCCGCAGCAGCGCGTTGAGCAGCACGGTTTCGCCCGGGCGATACAGGTCGCGGGGGCCGAACACGAAGAACTGCAACGGATGGGGCTGGGGGCCGCCGATATTGAATTCGGCCAGGTCCAGGGCGGCGCCGTTCAAGCGCAGCAGGCTGGTCTGCTCGCCCTGGTGGGCCAGCAGCACTTCGGCTTTCTTCGGCAGCGGCAGCTCGGCATGGCCGCCCTTCTCGGTCTTGCCCTGGCCGAGCACGCGGCCTTCGCCGTCCAGCAGTTCCAGGCTGACGCCGTCCAGCGCCTTGCCGCCTTCCAGGGCCTGGGTGAAGACATCCAGGCGGTTCTGGTAACGGTGCACCGACAGGCCGATGTCGCTGAGGGTGAACAGGGTCGCCGGTTGCGAATAGTTGTAGGTGCCCGAGGCGCGCATCACCGCCAGGTACACGCCCGGCTGTTGCAGCGGCTTGAGCCCGGCGATCGGCAGCAGCAGGGTTTCCCGGGTATTGCGCGCCGGGTTGAGGTCGAAGCGGCCGCCATACACCAGGTCGGCCATCGGCAGCAGTTCCCGGGACTCGTAACTGTGCAGACTGTTATTGCGCCCCCACTGAGCGAGGAACACCGGCAGCGACTCAGGCTTGATGCGGAAGAACTCGACATCGACCTTGTCGACGTTCAGCGCAATCACCGGCAGGCCTTCGGCGAGGCGGGTCGGCAACAGGGTGCCGCGGCTGGCGAACCCGACCGTGGCCTGCAGGTCGCGGGTTTCCAGGCGGCTGACGTATTCGGCGGCCAGGGTCGCGTCGTTCACTGCGCGCAGCCCGGCGTCGACGGTCAGCACCAGTTTGCGCTGCGGCTCGAGGTGGCGCAGGCGCAGCTCCATGAAGTTGTCCGACAGCTCCCAGGCGCCGTCGACCTTGCCGCTCTTGCTGTCCACCAGATGCAGCTTGTCGGCGAACTTCTGCTGCGGGTCCAGGGGCACCGAGAAACTCACCGACAGGGTGCTGGCCCCGTCGAGCTGCACCTCGGACACATCCACCACGTTCAACTCGCGACCGGCGTAGCGTTGCTTGAGCACAGCGACATCCTGCACGGGCCGGGCCTTGGCCGCGGGCACTGCCGCTGTCGGAGCCGAAGGGGTCGCCGCCTTGTCGGAGGTCGAGGAATCGCAAGCGCTCAGCAAGGCCAGCGCACAGGCCAGGAACAATCCTTTGTTAAACATGGGGCACTCATTGGCAGGAGTCTCGAAGGGTTGAACTATATCTCACCGCCGTCCGGCTGGCTGTGGCGCAGCGCACATTGATCGACAGAGGGCCTATCACCCGCGGCGTCTTTGTAGGATTCGGGCCGTGATCGGGATGGCATGGCCGGGCGGGCAAGCGGCTACAATGCCCGCTCTCAAGGAGCCTGCATGTCCAGCCTGATTTCTGCCTGGCGCCACCGTCCGACCCATGCTCGGGTGTGGGCGCTGGCCGCGCCGATGATTCTTTCCAATATTTCCGTGCCGCTGGTGGCGCTGGTCGACAGCACCGTCATCGGCCATTTGCCCCATGCCCACCAGCTCGGCGCGGTGGCGGTCGGCGCCAGCCTCTATACCTTCCTGGCCTGGGCCATGGGCTTTCTGCGCATGGGCGCCACCGGCTTTGCCGCCCAGGCCGCCGGGCGCGCCGACGGTGCGGCGCTGCGGCAGATCCTGGTGCAAGGCCTGCTGCTGGCCATGGGTCTGGCCCTGCTGCTGGGCGCCATAGGCGTGCCGCTGAGCGGCGCGGCCTTGCAGCTGATGCAGCCTTCGGCCGAGCTGGACGAAATGACCCGCACCTTCTTCCATACCCGCTTGCTCGGGCTGCCGGCGGCGCTGGCCAGCATGGCCCTGGTCGGCTGGTTCCTCGGCACCCAGAACGCCCGGGCGCCGCTGGCGATCCTGCTGAGCACCAACCTGATCAACATCGCCCTCAACCTGTGGTTCGTGCTGGGCCTGGACTGGGGCGTGGCCGGCTCGGCCAGGGCCTCGGTGATCGCCGAATGGACCGGCGCGCTGATCGGCCTGGCCATGACCCGCCCGGCCCTGCGTGCCTACCCGGGGCGGATTGCCTGGACGGCGTTGCAGCGCTGGGCCAGTTGGCGGCCGTTGCTGGCGGTCAACCGCGACATCTTCATCCGCAGCCTGGCCCTGCAATCGGTGTTCTTCCTGATCACCGTGCAAGGCGCGCGGCTGGGGGACGCGACCGTGGCCGCCAACGCGCTGCTGCTCAACGGCCTGCTGCTGACCGCCCACGCCCTGGACGGCCTGGCCCACGCGGTGGAAGCCCTGTGCGGCCACGCCATCGGCGCCCGCGATCGCCTGGCCCTGCGCCGCTCGCTGGTGGTCGCCGGCGGCTGGTCGCTGCTGGCCAGCATCGGTTTTGCCGTGCTGTTCCTGTGCGCCGGGCACCTGTTCATCGAGATGCAGACCGATATCGCCGAAGTGCGGCAGACCGCCTTCACCTACCTGCCCTACCTCGCCGCCCTGCCGCTGATCGCAGTCTGGAGCTACCTGCTGGACGGCCTGTTCATCGGCGCCACCCGCGCCCGGGAAATGCGCAACGGCATGCTGCTCAGCGTGCTCATCACCCTGCCCTGCGCCTGGGCCTTGCAGGGCCTGGGCAACCACGGCCTGTGGCTGACCTTCCTGCTGTTCATGCTGGTGCGCAGCCTGACCCTGCTGGCCTTCGCCCTCGGGCTGCGCCGGCACGACGGCTGGTTCAGCCCGGCCCGCTGAGCTTTGCGGCGCGCATAAAAAAACCACCGCAAGCGGTGGTTTTTCTTGAGCCGTCGAAACCTCAGGAAGACAGGTACGACGAGCGGGTCAGGCCCAGACGCAGGGCGTCGAGGAACTGGGTACGCTCGCTGGCGCTGATCTTCGCGCTGGCCACCTTGTCGCGGTAATGAGTCATCAACTCCTCCGGCGACAAGTGCACATAACGCAGCATGTCTTCGATGGTGTCGTGGGTCTCGATCCCGGCGTGGTACACGGTGCCGTTCGGGTTCTGGTAGATGTTCACCGAGTCGGTATCGCCGAACAGGTTGTGCATGTCGCCGAGGATCTCCTGGTAGGCACCGACCAGGAACACGCCCAGCAGATAGTCCTCACCCTCGTTCAGGCCATGCACCGGCAGGCTGGTCTCGATGCTCTGCTCGTCGACGTACTGGTTGATCTTGCCGTCGGAGTCGCAGGTCAGGTCTTGCAGCACGGCGCGGCGCAGCGGCTCTTCGTCCAGGCGATGCAACGGGATGATCGGCAGGACCTGGTCGATGGCCCAGGTGTCCGGCAGGCTCTGGAACACCGAGAAGTTGCAGATGTACTTGTCGGCCAGCTTGTCGTTGAGTTCGTCCAGTACCTGGCGGTGCGAGCGCTGGCGCGCCTTCAGCGAGTTGTGCAGGCGCCGGCACACGGCGAAATAGCACTGCTCGGCCAGGGCTTTCTCGGCCAGGGTCAGCTTGCCGTCGGCGTACTGGGCGGCCACGTCGCTCATGTAGTGGGTGGCGCGCCAGTAGGTTTCGGTGACCATCTCGATATCGGTCGGGCCCAGCAGGTCCACCAGCCATTGCACGGTTTCCGGCAGGCTTTCCTTATTCTCGATCAGCGGCACGTCGTCGTTGTGTTTCTCGACGTCGGTCACCTGCACCACCAGCATGGCGTGGTGCGCGGTCAGCGAACGGCCGCTTTCGGAGAAGATGTGTGGATGCGGCAGGCTCTGCGCGTCGCAGAACTCCTTGAGCATGCCGACCACGACACCGGCGTAGTCGTCCATGTCGTAGTTGATCGAACTGGCGTTGCGCGAGTGGGTACCGTCGTAGTCCACGCCCAGGCCGCCGCCGACGTCGATGTGATCCACCGGCAGGCCGAGGTTGCGCAGCTCGCCGTAGTAACGGATGGCTTCCTTGAAACCATGCTGGTAGTCCGCCAGGTTGGCGATCTGCGAGCCCATGTGGAAGTGCAGCAGGCGGATGCCCTGGTCCAGGCCGGCGCCGCGGAAACGCTCGACCACCGACAACAGCTGCGCCGCCGACAGGCCGAACTTGGATTTCTCGCCACCGGTGTCGGCCCACTTGCTCGACGCCAGGGACGACAGGCGCACGCGCAGGCCAACCTGCGGCTTGACCTTGAGCGAGGCGGCTTCTTCGATCACCAGGGCGACTTCGGATTCCTTCTCGATCACGATGAATACGTTGTGACCCAGCTTCTGGCCCATCAGCGCCAGGCGGATGAACTCACGGTCCTTGTAACCGTTGCAGACGATGGTGCCGCCTTTCGGCGCCAGCGCCAGCACTGCCAGCAGCTCGGGCTTGGAGCCGGCTTCCAGGCCGATGGAGACGTTCTGGGTGGCGATGATGTTTTCGATCACCGCTTCCTGCTGGTTGACCTTGATCGGGTACAGCGCGGTGTACTGGCTCTGGTATTCCAGGCGCTCGATGTTGGCGTCGAAGGCACCGGTCAGCTGGCGCACCCGGTCCTGCAGGATATCCGGGAAGCGCACCAGCAGCGGCAGGGACAAGCCGCTCTTGCGCAGCTCCTCGACTTGTTCGAACAGGTCGATGGGCGAGCTGTTCGGGCCGTTCGGACGAACTTCGACGCGACCGGCGTCATTGATCGCGAAATACCCGGCCCCCCAATGGCGAATCCCATAAACACTGCGGCTGTCCGCAACTGTCCATTGGCTGCCATCGTCTTTGCGTGTGCGTCGTACGGACATCGAAGTCCCCTATAAAGAAGTCATAGAGCGCCACCCCGGTCCGGGGCTGGCGCAGTCTAAAGAATGAAAATGACGATTAGCCTGCAACGAGGACATAGACCTCGGTTACAGTGCTGAGTTTAGAAACCGGTCATGAACAGGCTCTGTGAAAACCATGAAGACGACGGCAAGCCTGAATCGGATCAGGGCTGCATCAAGTCGGGGGTGGTTTTCACAGAGGCTGCTAGCCGCCGGACTTCTTCGCCTTGAAACCGTGCTTGATCAGCTCTGCCAAGAGTAGCTCGACATGATCGCCCTGGATCTCGATGACGCCGTCTTTCAGCGCGCCACCGGTGCCACAACGTTTCTTCAACGTGGTCGCCAGTTCCTTGAGCGCGTCTTCGGCCAACGGCACGCCGGTGATGGTGGTCACCGTCTTGCCGCCACGGCCCTTGCTTTCGCGACGCACGCGAGCGATGCCGTCGCCGGCAGGGATAACGGTTTGTTTGCAGATGCAGGCTGCCACCGGCTGGCTACAGTCCGGGCAATGTCGACCTGCGTCGGTGGAAAATACCAGGCCACCAAGGGCGGCGAAGGATGCGGCTTTTTTGGCCACCGGCAATCCTCTTGGGAGGACAAAGACTGGTCGAAGCACATGGCCTGTGCCATCGACCGCGAAGCCCCACTCAGGCAGGGGCAGCGCTACTGGGCCGGTACACCTTGTAGGAGCGAGCTTGCTCGCGATGGACGTCAGCGATAACGCGTGCTTTCAGATAGCACCCATCATCCTTGCGTTCTTCGCGAGCAAGCTCGCTCCTACAAAAGCAAGCCGGCTCAGCTTGAAAAAGGTCGCGCAGTGTAACGGCAAAAAGCCGACTTGCTAAGAGCCTAACCGCGCCAATTTATACAACTTTAACGACGCCGCGCCAGATAGCGCTGCAAGGCTGCCAGGGAGTCCGGGCAATAGGGCTTTTCGGTGATTTCCCGCATCACTTCGTCGATCGCAATGAAGCGCGCTTCCAGCACCTCTTCCGGCTGCAGGCGCAGAGGCCCGTCCCAGACCGCCGAAAAGGCCGAACACCAGAGGCGATTGTCGGTGTCTTCGAAAAAGAAATGGTCATGGGCGGTCAATTCCACCCCGCTCACGCCCAATTCTTCCTCCAGCTCCCGGGCCGCCGACTCGGCGTAGCTTTCGACGGCCAGCACCATGCCGCCCGCGGCCACGTCCCAATAACCGGGATAAATGGCCTTGCTCAGGGTGCGCCGATGCACGCACAGCTCACCGGCGGAATTGAACAGCAGGATATAGGTGCCGCGCCCGATCAGGCCGCGCTCGCGCAACTCCGAGCGGGCCAGCGTGCCCAGCAACTGGTCTTCGCCATCGACCCAGGCGACTTGTTCGGCATCGGAGGCCGCGCGATGCGCGGCCTCATTGGAGGTAACCACCATGAATCAACCCTGATTGAGCAATTGACGCAAGTCGATGACAGCCGCGTTGGCCCGGGAAATATAGTTGGCCATGACCAGCGAGTGGTTGGCCAGCACGCCGAAGCCGCTGCCGTTGAGAATCATCGGGCTCCAGATCGGCTCCTGGGACGCCTCCAGTTCACGGATGATCTGGCGCACGCTGACAGTGGCGTTCTTCTTGGCCAGCACGTCGGCGAAGTCGACCTCGATGGCACGCAGCAGGTGCGACAGGGCCCAGGCCTGGCCGCGCGCTTCATAGAACACGTTGTCGATCTGCATCCAAGGAGTTTCCACCACCTCCTCGTCGACCTGCGGCGACTGGCCCGGCGCCGGGGTTTCGGTTTTCAGCGCGGTGTTGAGCTTGACCCGGCCGACGCTGGCCGACAGGCGCTGGGACAACGAACCCAGGCGGGTCCCGACATCACCCAACCAGTTGTTCAGGTTGTCGGCACGGGCGTAGAACAGCGCGCTCTTCTGGTTCGGATCGGACAGGCGTGCCTGGTAGCGGCTCAGGGAGTTGATGCCTTCCTGGTACTCGGACTCGCTGGACGGCAGCACCCAGCTCTTGTTGTCGAAGTTGAAGCGCGGCTCGGCCTTGGCCAGGTCGGCGTCCTCGGCGGACTGCGACTGGGAACGGGCGAAGTCCTTGCGCAAGGCGCGGGTCAGGTCGCGGACCTGCACCAGCACGCCGTATTCCCAGCTCGGCATGTTGTCCATCCACAGGCCCGGCGGGAAACGGTCGTTGGAGATATAGCCACCCGGCTTGTTCAGCAGGGTGCCGGCCACGGTCTTGAGGGTTTCCACAGTGGTGTAGCCCACGACCATCTGCTTGCCTTCCTTCTCGGCGGCAATTTGCGCGCCTTGCTGGACGGGGAACAGCGACGGTTCCTGGCTCCAGTACCAGCCCAGGGCACCGGCCACCAGCAGGTACAAGGCCACCAGGGTGCCCAGGGCGCGGCTGAACAGCAGGCCACCAAAGTAGCTGCGTGTCGCCGACTTGGGTTCGGCAGCACGATCCGGTGCGCTGCCCGCGCGGTTCTTCCAGTCCAGCATGGCTATATCCTTTCAATCACTTGGGTTCATCGGTTCGACCACAACCCTACTCCATCGTGCCTCGAACCGAACGGATTAAAAATCATCCGCCGCGCAAGGCGCCACATGCCGGGTGTACATCGAGCGGCCACTATAAATGAAGCACAGTTCAGAACCTATGCGACCAGTCGGTCGGGAACTGAATAAGGTCGCTTTGCAGATTGTTGACGTACGACACTCGTACAATCCATAAGAGGTGCTAGCATAGAGCCACCAGTCGATCTCAGCATGCACCCTAACTAGTAGTCAGGATATGACCGAGCCAGAAGACCCCAGCCGTGAGCGCCTCAAGCACCACTTTGCCCAGCGGGTAATTCACCAGGCTCGTCAGATCCTCGAGATATGGCAGCGCCTGCAGCGCAGCGAATGGTCGACCGCCGACATGTCCGAACTCAGCGAGGCCAACCTGCGCCTGCTGCGTTTCGCCGAACGTTTCGAACAACCCGAACATACCCAGCTGGCGCGCAGCATCAGCGACTCGCTGGAAGCGGTGGACGCCAACCGCGGGCGCCTGAGCAGCGGCCTGATCACCGACCTCAACCGCCTGATGCAACGCCTGTCGCGCACCGGCCTGCGCCATGGCGACCAGTTGGAGCAGACCTTCCTGCCGCCCCTGCGCAAGCCGATCTACGTGATGCTGCAAGACCACGATCGCGGCGAGCGCCTGGCCAAGCAGCTGGAATTCTTCGGCCTCAGCGCCCAGTCCCTGGACAGCATCGCCGCGTTTCGCTCCTCGATGGTCGAGCGCCTGCCGGCGGCGATCGTCATCGACGTCGACTTCTGCGGCAACGGCATGGGCCTGCAACTGGCCGCCGAAGCCCAGGAAGGCCTGGAGCAGAAGCTGCCCCTGCTGTTCTTCAGCCTCCACGAAACCGACACCCCGACCCGCCTGGCCGCCGTGCGCGCCGGCGGCCAGGAGTTCCTCACCGGCACCCTGGAAGCCTCGAGCCTGCTGGAGAAGATCGAGATCCTCACCTGCGTCGCCCAGTACGAACCTTATAAAGTGCTGATCATCGACGACTCCCGCGCCCAGGCCCTGCACACCGAACGCCTGCTCAACAGTGCCGGGATCATCACCCGGACCCTGATCGAACCGATCCAGGCCATGGCCGAACTGGCCGACTTCCAGCCGGACCTGATCATCCTCGACATGTACATGCCGGCCTGTACCGGCACCGAGCTGGCCAAGGTGATCCGCCATAACGACCGTTATGTCAGCGTGCCGATCATCTACCTGTCGGCCGAAGACGACCTGGACAAGCAGCTGGACGCCATGAGCGAAGGCGGCGACGACTTCCTGACCAAGCCGATCAAGCCGCGCCACCTGATCACCACCGTGCGCAACCGCGCCGCCCGCGCGCGCAACCTCAAGGCGCGCATGGTCCGCGACAGCCTGACCGGGCTGTACAACCACACCCATATCCTGCAACTGCTCGAAGACTGCAGCTTCCGCGCGCGCCGCGAAAACAAGCCGCTGAGCTTCGCCATGCTCGACATCGACCACTTCAAGCGGGTCAACGACAGCCACGGTCACCCCATGGGCGACCGGGTGATCAAGAGCCTGGCGCTGTTTCTCAAGCAACGCCTGCGCAAGACCGACTTCATCGGCCGCTACGGTGGCGAAGAATTCGCCATCGTCATGCCCGACACCGACCTGGAAGCGGCCTGCAAGGTGCTGGATGAAATCCGCCAGCGCTTTGCCGAAATCCATTACCCAGCCCAGCCCCAGGACCTGTGGTGCACCTTCAGCGCCGGAGTGGTCGAACTGCGGGAAGACTCCGACAGCCTGATGATGGCCAGCCAGGCCGACGAAGCGCTCTACCGCGCCAAGGACAGCGGGCGCAACCGGGTCCAGGCAGCGCGCCATCAAAGCGCCACTTTTTCACCAGAATCCACCGATTCGGTCATAACCTTGTAATACAAACGCAATAAGTTCAGGCGCTTACCATTCAAGTCGTTGGTAGGACGCGATGCGCCTGAAGCTGCTGACCAATCTCAATACCCTGCTATTAGTTGCCGTTTGCCTGGCCCTGGGCGCAACGCTCTGGTGGTCGCAACGCGCCCTCGAGCGCCCCTACCTATTGATGGAGCGCTACCTGGGGCTGTCCCAGCAGTTCCAGAACCAGGTGGCGCGCAACATCGAGGACTACCTGGCCAGCGGCGACGCCCTGCGCCTGAGCAGCGCCAGCCAGGCCATCGAAACCCAGCAGGCCCAGCTCGACGAACTGCCCGCGGAACTGGCGCAAAGCCTGCGCCCGAGCCTGTCGGGCCTGGCCGAGTTCAGCAAGACCGACCTGCTGGCCGCCGGCAAACTGGCCGGCGATCCGCAAGCGCTACTGCTACAGGCCGAGCGCGAGCTGGGGGCCAGCCTCGAACAACTGAGCCAGTACGCGACCGGGGCGGCCAGCAATCCCAGCGCCGCGACCTACCTGCCGTTGCTGCTGACCGCCTCCCAGCACCTGGGCAAGCTGTCCCTGGCCCGCGACAAACTGGTGAGCAGCGGCCGCAGCGAACTGGCCGCCGATGTCGAGCGCGAAGTGAGCAACATGCGCGCCCAGGCCGAGCAGTTGGAAACCCTGCCGTTGCTGGGTGTCGCGGCCAGCAATGCGTCGAACACCGATGACTTCGCGGCCATGATGGGCCTGGAGAACACCGAGAAGGCCGCCGTCGAAGACGCCGGCATCGGCCTCAAGCGCGAACTCAACAGCCTGCTCGGCCGCTACCCCGCCGAGCTGAACCGCACCCGCGAGCAGATCCAGAAACGCGCCGACCTCAGCATCGCTACCCACCTGAAAATCACCGCCGTGCAGCAGGCCATCGCCGAACTGGAACCGGTCGTGCGCGCCCAGCACGGGCAGATCCAGGGCGAAGTGCGGCTGATGCAGGGCCTGATGATCGGCTTGATCCTGCTGATCGCCCTGCTGATCGACACCTTGCAGCGTCGGCTGGCACGGGTCCTGACCAATCTGGCGCCGGCCCTGTCGACCTGGGCCGAAGGCGACTTCAGCCGCGACATCCAGCTGGGCCGGACCAACCGCGAACTGCACGACATCGAAGAATCCCTGAACCGCCTTCGCGCCTACCTGGTGGACCTGGTGGGCACCATCCGGCAGAACGCCGAACAGGTCGCCGGCAGCAGCCGCGCCCTGGCGGAACTGAGCAGTGGCCTGCACGGCGGGGCCGAGCGCCAGGCCGGCGACACCGCGCAGATCCGCGACGCCCTGGGCGAGCTGGAAGCGACCATCCAGCAAGTCGCCGGCGATGCCAGCCAGGCCGCCGATGCCAGCCGCAGTGCCGGAATGGCGGTGGAACAGGGGCAGAAAGTGATCGGCCTGAGCCTGACCGGGTTGCATGCCCTGGTCGGCGAAGTGCAAGGCAACGCGCAGATGATCGAACAGCTGGCCGAGGAGTCGGCAACCATCGGCGGCGTGCTCACGGTGATCCGTTCCATTGCCGACCAGACCAACCTGTTGGCCCTGAATGCCGCCATCGAAGCCGCACGGGCCGGGGAAATGGGCCGCGGTTTTGCCGTGGTCGCCGAAGAGGTGCGCTCCCTGGCCCAACGCACGGCGGGTGCCACCGCCGAGATCCAGACCCTGATCGCCGGCCTGCAGGCCGCCGCCCGGCAATCGGTGGAAGGCATGCGCGCCCAGGTCGAACATGCCGAAGCCACGGCCAGCCAGGCCCAGGCCGCGGACGGCGCGCTGGATGAAATCGTCGGGGCGATCCAGACCATTTCCGACACCGCCATCCGCATCGCCGATGTCACGGCCCAGCAAAGCGGCGCCGTCAGCGAAATCCGCGACCACAGCGAGCGCATCCATCAATTGGGTGGGGATAACCTGCAACGCATCGGCGAAGGCCGCGAACAAGGCGAGAACCTGCTGGCCCTCGGCGGCCAGCTGCACACGGCAGTGCAGGCGTTCCGCGTCTAGCCCTGTAGCCCTGTAGCCGCTGCCGAGCCTGCGAGGCTGCGATCGAGGACGCAGTCCTCGCAAAACCAGCCTATGCAATTTGCCTGAAAGAACGCGGTCGCAGACTTTGCGGCCGCTACGTCGGAATGCCGCCCGGACCGATCGCAGGCTCGGCAGCGGCTACGGGGCGCATACGCATACCCCACCGCTCTCCGCTATCATGCGCACACCTTCGATTCGCGAGATTGCCATGCGTCGCCTGCTTTGCCTGATGCTGTTTGTGCTTGCCCTGCCGGCGACCGCCGCCGGGTTGCTGGACAGCCGCCCCAGTTCGACCCTGGGCTCGATCAATAACAGCGCCGACTTCCTGCCGGTGCGCGAAGCGTTCCAACTGAGCCTGCTGCAAAGCACGCCGCAGTCGATCAAGCTGCGTTTCGTCGCCACCGAGGGTTACTACCTCTATCGCCACCGCTTCCAGTTCCGCGCCGAGCCCTCCGATATCACCCTGGGTGCCGCCCAACTGCCCAAGGGCGAACAGAAACACGATGAGTTTTTCGGTGACGTCGAGGTCTACCACGGCATTGTCGATGTCGAACTGCCGCGCAGCGCCACGGACCAACGAGGCTTCACCCTGGCCGTGACCTACCAGGGCTGCGCCGACAAGGGCCTGTGTTATCCACCGGAAACCGAGCGTTTGCAGATCGATGGCGCGGCCTCCTCGGCCAATGCCTCAAGTGCCGGCGGCCCCGCTACCGACAATGGGAAAACCGCCTGGAGCTGGCGCGAACTGGCGCTGTTCTTCCTGGCCGGCATCGGCCTGACCTTCACTCCCTGCGTCCTGCCGATGCTGCCGATCCTGTCCGGCGTGGTCCTCAAGGGCCAGGTCGGCGGCTGGCGCGGCTTCAATCTGTCGCTCGCCTACGTGTTGCCGATGGCCGCCTGTTTCGCCCTGCTCGGCGCCTTGATGGGGCTGTTCGGCGCCCAACTCAATTTGCAGGCACGCCTGCAATCGGCCTGGGTGCTGGTGCCCTTTGCGTTGTTCTTCGTCGTGTTCGCCCTGGCGATGTTCGATGTCTTCGAACTCAAGCTTCCGCGCTTTATCAGCCAGCGCCTGGAACGCATCGCCGGGCGCACCGAAGGTGGCTCGCTGTGGGGCGCGGCGATTCTCGGGGTGGTGTCCAGCCTGCTGGTATCGCCCTGCGTTTCGGCGCCGCTGGCAGGCGCCCTGCTGTATATCAGCGCCAGCGGCGACGCCCTGGGCGGCGCCCTGAAACTGTTCGCCCTGGGCCTGGGCATGGGCGCGCCGCTGTTGCTGGTGGCCACCGGCGGCGCGGCCTGGCTGCCGAAAAGCGGGCCATGGCTGGTCTACGTGAAAAACGCCATTGGCGTGCTATTGCTCGGCCTGGCGATCGGCCTGCTGAGCCGGGTCTTGCCGGGCCAGGTCAGCCTGTTGCTGATTGGCGCGCTGGCGGCCGGTGTCGGCCTGTTTCTCGGTGCCCTGGAGTTTGTCTACAAGGCGCCGCGCGCGCGCCTGGCGCAGCTGTGCGGGCTGTTCCTGCTGTTTTATGCCCTGGCCTGCTGGTACGGCGCATTCAGTGGCCAGACCGATCCGTTCAGCCCGCTCGCCCGCCCACCGGTCGCGGTCATCGGCAACAGCCCCGAGCAAACCAGCGCCGGCCAGTGGCAGACCGTCACCACCCCCGGTGAGCTGGAGCAGGCCCTGGCCGATGCCCGGAATGCCGGTACCCCGCTGCTCCTCGATTGGTACGCCGACTGGTGCATCAGTTGCAAAGTCATCGAACGCGAGGTGCTCAACGACCGCCAGGTCGTCGAACGCCTGCGGGGCTACCGCCTGGTGCGCTTCGATATCACCGCCAGCAACCGCGAACAGCGCGCCCTGCTGGACCGCTACCAACTGTTCGGCCCACCGGCGCTGATGTTCTTCGGCAAAGATGGCGTCGAACGTGCCGATGTGCGTGTGGTCGGCGAAATCAGCGCCGCAGACTTCGCTGAACGCATTGCTGCAGCAAATGACCGGATTTAGTCAGTTGGTCACATATTTTAGGTAAACATCGGTCATCGTGCTGCCTATTGCAGAGAACTGGACAGTCACAAAGGCTTTGCGGCATAGTCGCCGGGTTCTGATAACCGCACATTCCAATCACTGCGCAATAACAAGGAACGGCAGATGGCGACCCTACTGGTTCTTCACGGACCCAACCTGAACCTGCTCGGCACCCGTGAACCGGGGGTCTACGGTGCAGTCACCCTGGCTGAGATCAACCAGGACCTGGAACGCCGGGCTCGCGAGGCCGGCCACCATTTGCTCTACCTGCAAAGCAACGCCGAGTACGAATTGATCGACCGCATCCACGCCGCCCGCGATGAAGGCGTGGACTTCATTCTGATCAATCCAGCAGCTTTTACGCATACAAGCGTCGCATTACGTGACGCGCTGCTGGCGGTGAGCATCCCATTCATCGAAGTGCATTTGTCTAACGTGCACAAACGCGAACCTTTCCGCCATCACTCCTACTTCTCCGACGTTGCGGTGGGAGTGATCTGCGGCCTTGGCGCCAGCGGTTACCGACTGGCCCTGGAGGCCGCACTAGAGCAGCTTGAACAACAAGCTAAACGCCCCTGACCGACCCTTGGGAGTTGATGATTCATGGATATCCGTAAAGTTAAGAAACTGATCGAACTGCTGGAAGAGTCCGGCATCGACGAGCTCGAGATCAAGGAAGGCGAAGAGTCCGTACGCATCAGCCGTCACAGCAAGACTCCAGCCCAGCAGTACTACGCACCAGCACCGATGGCTGCTCCAGTTGCCGCGCCTGCCGCTGCCGCTCCGGCCGCCGCTGCCGCACCAGCAGCTCCAGCTGCCCCAGCGCTGAACGGCACCGTTGCCCGTTCGCCGATGGTCGGCACCTTCTACCGCAAATCCTCGCCAACCTCGCCAGCCTTCGTTGAAGTCGGCCAGAGCGTGAAGAAAGGCGACACCCTGTGCATCGTCGAAGCCATGAAGATGATGAACCACATCGAAGCTGAAACCAGCGGTGTGATCGAATCCATCCTCGTCGAAGACGGCCAGCCGGTTGAGTACGACCAACCGCTGTTCACCATCGTTTGAACCGCGGAGAGCCAACGATGTCTGCGAAGTTGGAAAAAGTTCTGATCGCCAACCGCGGTGAAATCGCCCTGCGGATTCTGCGTGCCTGCAAAGAGATGGGTATCAAGACCGTCGCCGTTTACTCCAAGGCCGACAAGGAACTGATGCACCTGGGTCTGGCGGACGAATCCGTCTGCATCGGCCCGGCCTCCGCCGCGCACTCCTACCTGCACATTCCGGCGATCATCGCGGCCGCCGAAGTGACCGGCGCCACCGCCATTCACCCAGGCTACGGCTTCCTCGCGGAAAACGCCGACTTCGCCGAGCAGGTCGAGAACTCCGGCTTCGCCTTCATCGGCCCGAAAGCCGAGACCATTCGCCTGATGGGCGACAAGGTATCGGCCAAGCACGCGATGATCGCTGCCGGCGTACCTACGGTTCCCGGTTCCGACGGCCCGCTGCCGGAAGACGAAGAAACCGCGTTGCGCATCGGCCGTGAAGTCGGCTACCCGGTGATCATCAAGGCCGCTGGCGGCGGCGGTGGTCGCGGCATGCGCGTGGTGCATAAAGAAGAAGACCTGATCTCCTCGGCCAAGCTGACCCGCTCCGAAGCGGGCGCGGCGTTCGGCAACCCGATGGTCTACCTGGAGAAGTTCCTGACCAACCCACGTCACGTGGAAGTCCAGGTGCTGTCCGACGGCCAGGGCAACGCGATCCACCTGGGCGACCGCGACTGCTCCCTGCAGCGTCGTCACCAGAAGGTGCTTGAAGAAGCGCCGGCTCCGGGCATCGACGAAACCGCGCGCCAGGAAGTCTTCGCCCGCTGCGTCAAGGCGTGCATCGACATCGGCTACCGCGGCGCCGGCACCTTCGAGTTCCTGTACGAGAACGGCCGTTTCTACTTCATCGAGATGAACACTCGCGTGCAGGTAGAGCACCCGGTATCGGAAATGGTCACTGGCGTCGACATCGTCAAGGAGATGCTGAGCATCGCCGCTGGCAACAAGCTGTCGATCTCCCAGAAGGACGTGGTCATTCGTGGCCATGCACTGGAATGCCGGATCAACGCCGAAGACCCAAAAACCTTCATGCCAAGCCCAGGCACGGTCAAGCATTTCCATGCTCCGGGCGGCAATGGCGTGCGCGTCGACTCGCACCTGTACAGCGGTTACGCGGTTCCACCGAACTACGACTCGTTGATCGGCAAGCTGATCACTTACGGGGCAACCCGTGAAGAAGCCATGGCGCGCATGCGCAATGCGCTGGACGAAATCGTGGTCGACGGGATCAAGACCAACATCCCGCTGCACCGCGACCTGACCCGTGACGAAGGCTTCTGCAAAGGTGGCGTGAACATTCACTACCTGGAGCACAAGCTGGCCGGCCAACACTGATCGACACCGCACCAGAACGACAAGGCCGCTTTCGAGCGGCCTTGTCGTTTCTGCCCCTCTTGTAGGAGCAAGCCAGCTCGCGATAGGGCCATCAGCGACAGCGCGCATTTTCCTGGTGTTATGCGGCGCCCTTGCAGGCATCGCGAGCAAGCTCGCTTCTACAGAGAGGCGGTGCGGGCAAGTGGAAATGGCGCCTGGCGTGTCGTTTTCTGCGCCTCGCTCGCGTAAACTTGCGCGCTTCTCGCAGCCCGCTAGGCTGCACATTACATATTTCAAAGGTGCCCGCCATGCCTTGGCTGCAAGTCCGTCTCGCCATCAGCCCAGAACAAGCCGAAACCTACGAAGACGCTTTTCTCGAAGTCGGCGCCGTTTCGGTGACCTTCATGGACGCCGAGGATCAACCGATCTTCGAACCGGAACTCAACACCACCCCGCTGTGGAACCACACTCACCTGCTGGCCCTGTTCGAAGACGGCACCGAGGCCGCCAGCGTGCTGGCCCACCTTGAGCTGCTGACCGGCAGCCCGCTGCCCGAACATCACAGCGAAGTGATCGAAGACCAGGACTGGGAACGCAGTTGGATGGACAACTTTCAGCCGATGCGTTTCGGCCAGCGCCTGTGGATCGTCCCGAGCTGGCACGCCGCTCCCGAGCCGGACGCGGTCAACCTATTGCTCGATCCGGGCCTGGCCTTCGGCACCGGCACACACCCGACCACCGCCCTGTGCCTGGAATGGCTCGACGGTCAGGACCTGAAAGGCTGCAACGTGCTGGACTTCGGTTGCGGTTCCGGGATCCTGGCGATCGCCGCCCTGCTGCTGGGCGCCAAACAGGCGGTGGGCACCGACATCGACGTACAGGCCCTGGAAGCCTCCCGCGACAACGCCGGGCGCAACAACATCGCCGAAGCGCTGTTCCCGCTCTATCTGCCGCAAGACCTGCCACAGGTCCAGGCGGACGTACTGGTCGCCAACATTCTTGCCGGCCCGCTGGTCGCCCTGGCGCCGCAACTGTCCAGCCTGGTCAAGAGCGGCGGACGCCTGGCGTTGTCGGGCATCCTCGCCGAACAGGGTGAGGAAGTCGCTGCCGCCTACGCCCGGGACTTCGACCTGGACCCGATCGCCAACCTCGATGGCTGGGTACGCATCACCGGCCGTCGGCGCTAGAATGGCCGCCTGTATAAACCGGATCGCCGCATGACCGACAGTTTCGTCACCCAGTGTCCGCATTGCCAAACCAGCTTCCGCGTCAGCCACGCCCAGTTGAGCGTGGCCCGGGGCGTGGTGCGCTGCGGCTCGTGCCTGCAGGTGTTCAACGCCGCACGGCAGTTGCTTGAGCAACGCGCTGGCAAGGACGCTGTCGTCACACCTCCCGCAGCGGCTGCCCCTGCTGAACCGCTGACCCCGCCGCCACCGCGCGCCATCAGCCAGAAGCAGTGGAGCGCCACCGAGCTCGACCTGGACAGCCTCGACCTGGACGAGGAACTGGCCAAGCTCGAACAGCGGGAAATCCAGCCGACCAAGGCCTTCGGCCAGGAACGCGCCTCCAGGGAAGACGCCCTCAGCGCCCGCCGCGACCAGCCGGATGCCGAAGAGGAACACTGGCCCGACAGCCTGTTCAGCCAGCCACCCGGCACCAGCGGCGACCTGGACGAAAAACCTGAACAGCCGCCCGTCGACGCCGGCCGCTCCGGGCGTACCGAACCGTCGCTGTCCTTCAACCTGGACGATCTGGAAGACGAACCCAAGGCACCCTCCCTGCTCCTGGACGACGACCTGGAGCCCACGCCAGCGCACGGCTCCCTGAAGGCCGACGAGCCCGATGAGATCGAGCCGCCAGCCAGCCCGGCGCCACGCAACAAGCGTGGGCGCGCCGAGCCCGCGGCGCCGGACGCCGTGCTGCTGGACCTGGAAGACGACCCGATCCAGCTGGACTGGCAAAAACGCCGCTCGCCCTGGGGCCGCCGCCTGCTCTGGAGCCTGTTGATCCTGCTGGCCGCCGCCGGCCTGGCGGGCCAGTACATCGCCTATCACTTCGACGAACTGGCGCGCCAGGACCAGTACCGCCCCTGGTTCCAGCAGTTTTGCCCGGAACTGGGCTGCACGGTGCCCTCGAAGGTCGATATCGGCCGCATCAAAAGCAGCAACCTGGTGGTGCGCAGCCACCCGGACTTCAGCGGCGCCCTGGTGGTGGATGCGATCATCTACAACCGCGCGCCGTTCTCCCAGCCCTTCCCGCTGCTGGAACTGCGTTTCGCCGACCTCAACGGCCATTTGATCGCCAGTCGTCGCTTCAAACCCGGCGAATACGTCAAGGGTGAGCTCGAAGGGGTGTTGGAGATGCCGCCGCAGACACCGATCCATATCGCGCTGGACATCCTCGATCCGGGCCCCAAGGCCGTCAACTACAGCCTAAGCTTTCACTCGCCCGAGTAAGGCGCGCCATCCGAGCAAAGGCCGCCCGGGATTGACGGCGGTTTTCTGACTGCTGCCCAGCGGACCAAACCGTTGGCAATAACAGAATAACTGTTCAGATTTTATCCAATTCAGCCTTTATCCAGTCATCGAGAGCGGGTATCATGCCAACCCTTTTTCGAACTCTCATGATCCGGCCCCACAACAGGGAAGTCCTATGTCGGCGGTACGCATCGGCCCATATACATTGCACAACGGCTTGATTCTCGCCCCCATGGCGGGCGTCACCGACCAGCCCTTTCGTCAGCTTTGCAAGCGGCTGGGTGCAGGCCTTGTAGTCTCGGAAATGGTCACCAGCGACATGAGTTTGTGGAACAGTCGCAAATCGCGCCTGCGCATGATCCACGAGGGCGATCCCGAGCCGCGCTCGGTACAGATCGCCGGTGGCGATGCACAGATGCTGGCGGATGCCGCCCGCGCCAACGTCGAGTTGGGCGCACAGATTATTGATATCAACATGGGTTGCCCGGCGAAGAAGGTCTGCAACAAGGCCGCCGGCTCCGCGTTACTGAAAGATGAAGATCTGGTGAACGAGATCCTGCAGGCCGTGGTGGCCGCAGTCGATGTGCCGGTCACCCTGAAGATCCGTACCGGCTGGGACCGGGCGAACAAGAACGGCCTGACGGTGGCGAAGATCGCCGAACAGGCAGGCATCACGGCATTGGCGGTCCATGGCCGGACCCGGGCCGACCTGTACACGGGCGTTGCCGAGTACGACACCATCGCTGCGATCAAGCAGGCGGTGTCGATCCCGGTCTTCGCCAACGGCGATATCGACTCGCCCGAGAAGGCCCGCTACGTCCTCGACGCTACCGGTGCCGACGGGCTGTTGATTGGCCGGGCCGCTCAGGGGCGGCCATGGATTTTTCGTGAGATCGAACATTTTCTGCGTACCGGTCAAACCCTGCCGGCACCTGAACTGTTCGAGGTGGAACGTATTCTGCTTGAGCATCTGGCCGCGCTGCATGCCTTCTATGGCGATGTCATGGGCGTACGCATTGCTCGCAAGCATGTGGGCTGGTATCTCGCAACTCTGCCGGGCGCCAGGGAGTTTCGCGCCCACTTCAATCGTTTGGAAGATACGGAAGCACAGTGCGCCAACGTTCGTGAGTTCTTTGCCGAGCGTTACAAGAGCCTGGTGACAGGGGACGGAGAAGGGGTGGCCGCATGACGATGATGACCGAGACTTTAGTGAGTGGAACAGCACCCGTGAGCGACAACGTGAATTTGAAACAGCACCTCAATACGCCGAGCGAAGAAGGCCAGACCCTTCGCGGGAGTGTCGAGAAGGCGCTGCACAATTATTTCGCCCACCTTGAGGGCGCGGCCGTCACGGACGTGTACAACCTGGTGCTCTCCGAAGTCGAGGCTCCTTTGCTCGAAAGCGTGATGAACTACGTCAAGGGCAACCAGACCAAGGCCAGCGAGCTGCTCGGTCTGAACCGCGGCACCCTGCGCAAGAAACTCAAGCAGTACGATTTGCTGTAAGCATTCAATCAAACCAGAAAGGCGCCCGCGTAAAACCGGTCGCCTTTTTTGCTGACTCCTTTGCTTTTGATGGAAATTGAGATGACCGACCAGACTACCCGCCTGCCGATCCGCCGCGCCTTGATCAGTGTTTCCGACAAGACCGGGATCCTCGAATTCGCCAAGGAGCTGGAAGCCCTGGGCGTGGAGATCCTCTCCACCGGCGGGACCTTCAAACTGCTGCAGGACAACGGCGTGGCCGCAGTGGAAGTCGCGGATTACACCGGTTTCGCGGAAATGATGGACGGCCGGGTGAAGACCCTGCACCCGAAAATCCACGGCGGTATCCTCGGTCGTCGCGGTATCGACGACGCCATCATGAACGAGCACGGCATCAAGCCGATCGACCTGGTAGCGGTCAACCTCTACCCGTTCGAAGCCACCATCTCCAAGCCGGGCTGCGACCTGCCGACCGCCATCGAGAACATCGACATCGGCGGCCCGACCATGGTCCGCTCGGCGGCCAAGAACCACAAAGACGTGGCCATCGTGGTCAACGCCAGCGACTACGGCCAGGTGCTGAAAAGCCTCAAGGCCGGCGGCCTGACCTACGCCCAGCGTTTCGACCTGATGCTCAAGGCCTTCGAACACACCGCGGCCTATGACGGCATGATCGCCAACTACATGGGCACCGTGAACCAGGCGGCCGAAACCCTCTCGACCTCCGGCCGCAGCGAATTCCCGCGCACCTTCAACAGCCAGTTCATCAAGGCCCAGGAAATGCGCTACGGCGAGAACCCGCACCAGAGCGCGGCGTTCTACGTGGAAGCCAAGCCTGCCGAAGTCGGCATCGCCACCGCCACCCAGCTGCAAGGCAAGGAACTGTCGTACAACAACGTGGCCGACACCGACGCCGCGCTGGAATGCGTGAAGAGCTTCGTCAAGCCGGCCTGCGTGATCGTCAAGCACGCCAACCCGTGCGGCGTGGCCGTGAGCCCGGACGCCGAAGGCGGTATCCGCCAGGCCTACGAACTGGCCTACGCCACCGACACCGAGTCCGCCTTCGGCGGCATCATCGCCTTCAACCGCGAACTGGACGCCGAGACCGCCAAGGCCATCGTCGAGCGTCAGTTCGTTGAAGTGATCATTGCCCCTTCGGTCAGCGACGAAGCCCGTGCCATTGTTGCCGCGAAAGCCAACGTGCGCCTGCTGGCCTGCGGCCAATGGTCGGCGGACCGCGTTCCAGCCTGGGACTACAAGCGCGTCAACGGTGGCCTGCTGGTGCAGAGCCGCGACATCGGCATGATCGGCGCCGACGACCTGAAAGTGGTGACCAAGCGCGCCCCGACCGAACAGGAAATCCACGACCTGATCTTCGCCTGGAAAGTGGCCAAGTTCGTCAAGTCCAACGCCATCGTCTACGCCAAGAACCGTCAGACCATCGGTGTCGGCGCCGGCCAGATGAGCCGCGTGAACTCCGCCCGTATCGCCGCGATCAAGGCTGAACACGCCGGCCTGCAAGTGCAGGGCGCGGTCATGGCGTCCGATGCGTTCTTCCCGTTCCGCGACGGTATCGACAACGCGGCCAAGGTCGGCATCACCGCAGTGATCCAGCCAGGCGGCTCGATGCGCGACAACGAAGTGATCGCCGCCGCCGACGAAGCCGGAATCGCAATGGTATTCACCGGAATGCGCCACTTCCGCCACTAACGTGGAGCGGCAAGTTTCAAGCTGCAAGCGGCAAGTAAAAGCAGACCGGAGTCGCTTTTGCTTGTGCTTGCAGTCTTCCCTAATTCAGAGCCGCACGCTGCACCCCCAGAGCGATACAGATTGCTCTCCACTTGCAGCTTGCGGCTTGTAGCTTCCTCCGAAGGAGTCTGACTTGAACGTTTTGATCATTGGTAGCGGCGGTCGTGAACACGCCCTGGCCTGGAAAGTCGCTCAAGACCCACGGGTCGAGAAAGTCTTCGTTGCCCCGGGCAACGCCGGCACCGCCATCGAAGCCAAGTGCGAGAACGTGGCCATCGACGTATTGGCCCTCGAGCAGCTGGCCGACTTTGCCGAGAAGAACGTGTCCCTGACCATCGTCGGTCCGGAAGTACCGCTGGTGGCTGGTGTGGTCGACCTGTTCCGCTCCCGTGGCCTGGATTGCTTCGGTCCGACCGCTGGCGCGGCCCAGCTGGAAGGTTCGAAAGCCTTCACCAAGGATTTCCTGGCGCGCCACAAGATCCCGACCGCCGACTACCAGAACTTCACCGAGATCGAGCCGGCCCTGGCTTATCTGCGGGAAAAGGGCGCGCCGATCGTGATCAAGGCCGACGGCCTGGCCGCCGGTAAAGGCGTGATCGTCGCCATGACCCTGAGCGAGGCCGAAGACGCCGTGCGCGACATGCTGGCCGGCAATGCCTTCGGCGACGCCGGTTCGCGCGTGGTGATCGAAGAGTTCCTCGACGGCGAGGAAGCCAGCTTCATCGTCATGGTCGACGGCAAGAACGTGCTGCCCATGGCCACCAGCCAGGACCACAAACGCGTCGGCGACGGCGACAGCGGCCCGAACACCGGCGGCATGGGGGCCTACTCCCCTGCCCCGGTGGTCACCGCCGACGTGCACCAGCGCGTGATGGACCAGGTAATCTGGCCGACCGTGCGCGGCATGGCCGACGAAGGCAACGTCTACACCGGTTTCCTGTACGCCGGCCTGATGATCGACAAGGCCGGCAACCCGAAAGTCATCGAGTTCAACTGCCGCTTTGGCGATCCGGAAACCCAACCGGTGATGCTGCGCCTGCAATCGAGCCTGGTGCTGCTGGTCGAGGCCGCCCTGGCCCAGGCGCTGGACAAGGTCGAAGCGCAATGGGATCCACGTCCGAGCCTGGGCATCGTCCTGGCCGCTGGCGGCTATCCTGGTGACTACGCCAAAGGCGCGGTGATCGAAGGCCTGGACGCGGCCGCCAAACTGGAAGGCAAAGTCTTCCACGCCGGCACCGCGCTCAAGGACGGTCAGGTGGTAACCTCCGGCGGCCGCGTGCTCTGCGCCACCGCCCTGGGCGAAAGCGTGGGTACCGCGCAGCAGCAGGCCTACCAACTGGCAGCTAAGATCGATTGGCAAGGCTGCTTCTACCGCAAAGACATCGGTTACCGGGCCATTGCCCGCGAGCGTGGCGAAAGTCAGGAGTAATCCTGTCTTCCTGTCCGGCAAGGGCCCCAGGCCCTTGCCGGACGGCTCCAGCGCCGCGCATAGTTATAATCTGGCATCAACCTACGAAGGGATTTCGCCGTGCGCTGGCTCAGGACTGCCATAGGTTTCACCGTCACTCTGCTGACCCTGCTCTGCTTGATCCCGGCCCAGGCCGCACAAGGCAGTAACTGGGCCGTTTTGCTCGATGAACAGGCCGACCTGCAACTGAGCGATATCCGCTCCCCGCGCTACACCAATCAATTCAGCCCGATCGAACTGGAACGCATCACCGCCGCCGAACCCGGAGGCGCGTTATGGCTGCGTTTCAAACTGCAACCGGGCAAGCACGAACAACTGCTGCGGATCTTCGCGCCCGATCTGTCACGCCTGGACATGTATGTGCTGGACGGCGACAACCTGGTCGAGCAACTGACCTCCGGCACCCAGCAGCCCCAGGCCGAACGGCCTTTGCCCAGCAGCGACTTCATGCTGCCGCTGCCGCAGAACCAGAAGACCCTCGATGTCTACCTGCGCCTGGTCTCCGACCATCAGTTGCGCCCTTACATCACCCTGCAACCGGCGGTCATGACCGCGGCCAATCAAGGCCAGAGCGTGCTGTACGGCCTGCTGTTCGGCTGCATGGGCATGCTGATGCTGCACAACCTGGTGCGCTACGCCTACACTCGTTCGCGCAGCAGCCTGTGGCTGGCGTCCTGCGAAGCCCTGGTGATGCTCAGCCTGGCGCTGATGCTCAACCTGTTCGGCCCCTGGCTGCCGGACTGGCACGCGATACAGACCCCTGGCGCCTACCTGGCGCTGTTGCTGACTACCCCTTGCGGGCTGATGTTCGTCTATCGCTTTTTTGCCCCGCTGGGCCCGCACCCACTGAACAAGCTGCTGCTGGTCGACATCCTGATGGTCGGCCTGTGCAGCCTGTTGCTGCTGTTCGTCGATTCACTCCCGCTGAACCTCATCACCTACGGCCTGGTGGCCCTGGTCGGCCTGAGCATGCTGTTCATCGCCGGTTATCACTGGCACAAAGGTTACCGCCCGGCGCGCTACTTCGTGGCCGGCATGGGCATCTTCAACATCGGCGCGCTGATCGTGCTGCCGGCGCTGCTGGGGCTGACCATGGTCGCGCCCCAGGGCCTGATCGTCACCTTGCTGGTGACCATGTGCCTGAGCGGGTGGGCGATGAGCATCGCCCTGGGCGAGCGCCAGCGCAGCATCACCGAGAACGAGTTCAGCGTCAGCCGCGACCTCGCCGCCAGCAACGCCGAGGTCAATGCCAAGGCCGAGTTCCTGGCCAAGATCAGCCACGAGATCCGCACACCGATGAACGGCGTGCTGGGCATGACCGAGCTGCTGCTGGGCACGCCACTGTCGGTCAAGCAACGCGACTACGTGCAGACCATCCACAGTGCCGGCAACGAGCTGCTGACCCTGATCAACGAGATCCTCGACATCTCCAAGCTCGAGTCCGGGCAGATCGAGCTGGACGACGTGCAGTTCGACCTCAATGCACTGATCGAGGACTGCCTGAGTATTTTCCGCGCCAAGGCCGAGCAGCAGAACGTCGAGCTGATCAGCTTCATCCAGCCGCAGGTGCCGCGCGTGATCAGCGGTGATCCGACGCGCTTGCGCCAGGCCATGCTCAGCCTGTTGGAAAACGCCCTGAAGAAGACCGACGAAGGCGAGGTCCTGGTGGTGGTCGCGCTGGACGAACGCACCAGCAAACCGCGCCTGCGCATCGCCGTGCAGGACAGCGGCCAGCCGATGGAAGCCGAAGAGCGCGATGCCCTGCTGCATTCGGAACTGCACAGCAAGAACTTCCTCGCCAGCACCCGCCTGGGCGGCAATCTCGGCCTGGTCATCGCCCGCCAGCTGATCCTGCTGATGCATGGCGAGTTCGGGGTCAAGACCAGCGCCAACCAGGGCAGCACCCTGTGGCTGACCCTGCCGCTGGACCCTGAGCGCCTGGAGCACCCGACGTCCGACCTGGATGGCCCGCTGCAAGGCGCCCGGGTACTGGTGGTGGACGACAACGACACCTGCCGCAAGGTCCTGGTGCAGCAATGCAGCGCCTGGGGCCTGAACGTCAGCGCCGTACCTTCGGGCAAGGAAGCCCTGGCCCTGCTGCGCACCAAGGCGCACCTGCGCGATTACTTCGATGTGGTGCTGCTCGACCAGAACATGCCCGGCATGACCGGCATGCAACTGGCGGCCAAGATCAAGGAAGACCCGAGCCTGAACCACGACATCCTGCTGATCATGCTCACCGGCATCAGCAACGCGCCGAGCAAGGTCATCGCGCGCAACGCCGGGGTCAAGCGCATCCTCGCCAAACCGGTGGCCGGCTACACCCTCAAGACCACCCTGGCCGACGAGCTGACCCAGCGCAACAAGGGCCAACTGGTCCCCCATCAGCCCCATTCGCTGAGCGGGGTTGCGGTGCCGGTCAAGGTGCCGAGCGACTTCCGCATCCTGGTGGCCGAGGACAACAGCATCTCCACCAAGGTGATTCGCGGCATGCTCGGCAAGCTCAACCTGCAGCCCGATACCGCGAGCAACGGCGAAGAAGCCCTGCAAGCGATGAAGGCCCAGCGCTACGACCTGGTGCTGATGGACTGCGAAATGCCGATCCTCGACGGTTTCTCCGCCACCCAGCAACTGCGGGCCTGGGAAGTCGGCAACCAGCGCGTGCGCACGCCGGTGGTGGCGCTGACCGCGCACATCCTCACCGAGCACAAGGAGCGCGCGCGGCAGGCCGGCATGGACGGGCACATGGCCAAGCCGGTGGAGCTGTCGCAACTGCGCGAACTGATCGAACACTGGGTAGCGCAGCGCGACCTGCAGGACCGCACCACGGCGCAACCGTCCTGAGCCGACAGTCCGGCAAACGCCTGTTAAACTCCGCTCGCCCTCCTTCGCTGTGAGTTTGCGCCATGCTCCATGTGCTGTTCAGCGTGTACCTGAAGATGCTGGTGCTCTACAGCCCCTTCTTCGTCCTGTCCTGCTTCATCAGCCTGACTCGCGGCTACTCCAGCAAGGAGCGTCGGCGCCTGGCGTGGAACGTCGCCCTGGCGACCCTGGCCTCCAGCGTGCTGCTGTATCTGTTCGGACGAGTGATCTTCAATGTGTTCGGCATCACCGTGGACGCCTTCCGCATCGGCGCCGGTAGCGTGTTGTTCATCTCGGCGCTGGGCATGGCCCAGGGCAAGTCGGCGATCCAGACCGACAACGTGCAGCAGGACGTGACCATAGTGCCGCTGACCATCCCCCTGACCGTCGGCCCCGGCACCATCGGCGCCCTGCTGGTGATGGGCGTCAGCCAGCCGCACTGGGACGACAAACTCACCGCAATCCTCAGCATCGCCCTGGCCAGCTTCACGGTCGGCGTGGTGCTCTACCTGTCCAACCGCATCGAACGCATCCTGGGCGAGCAAGGCTTGCAGATCGTCAGCCGACTGATGGGCCTGTTCGTCTGCGCCCTGGCGGCGCAAATCATCTTTACCGGGGTCAAGGGGTATCTGGGGTAGAGGCAGCGGCAAGCTGCAAGCTACAAGCGGCAAGAACGAGCGGGCTCACTGGGGACAGTGAGCCCGTGTTTTTTCTGGGGTGGACTTTTTATGCCTGCAGTTGCCACTGCAAGGCATCCAGGGCGTCGCAGCCGTCTTGCAGCAACAGGTGGGCGGCGTTGACGAAGTGAATCAGTCCTGGTCGCCCACGCCTTTGACACTCAGGCAATTGAGGCTGTGCATCAGATCGCGCGAGGCCTTGATGCGCTGCACCGCGCCGCCATGCAGATCGGCTGCGGGTGCGTTGCGGTCGAGGTGGAACACCGGGGTAGGGGTGAGATTGCTTTGTAGTGGGATGAAGTCCGTCATGGTCATAGCTCCTTAGTTGCATAAAGAGCTGCCACTCTTTGCGGCTAAACAAATGGGAGGCAGCTGTGCGAGGGTTAGCCGACCAGGGATGGAGCTATGAACATTCCCCGGCACACCCAAAGGTGTCCCGCGCACAGCCACCATAAAGGATGCCGCGCAACCAAAAGCGCCAGCATGGTAATGGATGGCGCTTAAGCGTTCATAGCCCCACATTTCGACCGGCTAAGATCGGCCGCCGATGCGTCGGCGACCGGGCAACTATGGCTTTGCAAAAAACCAGCGACAACCCTCAATGTGTTGCCATTCTTTCCCTCTGACGGCCCCCACGCTTCCTATAGCCGCTGCCGAGCCTGCGAGGCTGCGAGGCTGCGATAGGACCGAAGATCCTCCAGCGGTTTCAAAATCCCTGCGCCCCCTGCGGGGTCGATCGCAGCCTCGCAGGCTCGGCAGCGGCTACAGGGATTAGCGCCGACCGGTAGGTCGCGCATGACGCAACTTTGGCTTTTGATCTTGATCCACCCGCCCCATCGGGAGGCCGAGTGGAGGTGTTCATCAGGGGGATGGCGCGCAGCGCCCCTCGACGCAGTCGAGGACATCGTATGGAGGTCGAAGCGAAGCCGACCGGAGTCGATGCCCCCTGAT
>NZ_JACNDE010000028.1:0-90378 GCF_017351415.1 Pseudomonas sp. FW305-25
CCGAACCCCAGGCCGATGCAGGCCAGCTGCGGTGCTTCGCTGGCGGTCGGGGCGTTGACCACCACGGCGGCGGCACCTTCGCCGGGGATAAAGCCATTGGAGTTCTGGCTGGTGAGCAGGCGTTCGCGCTCTTCGAAAGCGGCCAGGGTCGGCCCGCTGAGGAAGGAGTCGACGCCGGCGACCAGCACGTGGCGATGGCCTTGCTGATAAATCAGTTTGCGTGCATTGAGCAGGGCGACCGCGCCGCTGACCCGGCCACGGGGAATGACATTGGAGCTGCCATGAAAACGCAGGCCCAGCTCATGCTCAATGTCGTGCAGCAGGCTGAGGTCCAGGCCGTCGAGACGGCCGGGACGGTCGGCCTCCGCCACCCCGAGCAGCAGCGGGGTTTTCTCCGGGTCGACGCCCGGCGTGCCCTGCAGCGCCTCGGCGATGGCCCGCGCCGCCATCTTGATCAGCTTGCTGCGCCCGCGCCAGGGCTGTTCCAGGGGCACGCTGGCAGCGATCAGCCATTCGCCGCCGCGGTCGATAAAGCGGGTTTCCTGGAAGTTATCGATAGCGCAACGGATCGCCGCGCAGCTCGCGGGGGCGCTAAGGCCTACGGCGCTGACCATGCCGGAGCCGATGATGCACAGTGCGGCCATCAGGGCGTCTCCTCGGGCGTGCGTTTGGCTTTCACCAGAGCCGACAGCGACGGGTAGTAATCCTTGCCCAGTTCGCGGGCGCGCCACCAGCCGGTGGACATGGTGCCCACCAGCACCTGGGCGATTTCGAACAGGTTGCGTTTGAGCGGGCGGCTGGTGCGCCAGGTGATCTCGACGCGTTGCGTGTCGGTGTCGATCAGCAGGGTGTCGATCACCGCTTGCACAGTCTCGTGACCGCCTTTTTTCAGAAAGAAGGTCACCGGCACCTCCATCTGGGGAATGCGAAAGCCCGCGCGCTCCTGGGGCGTGAGGTTGAGCAACAGCACATCCTCGCCACCGCGCAGGTAGTGGGTTTGCTGATCGTCGGGGGCCGCCTGAAAGTAGTGGTGGTCGAAATCCGCCGGCAGAAACGGAAAGCAGTCGGCCAGCCAGGCCTCGTCGTAAGTACCGGCGAAGCGAGCGCGTTGCGGCCAGCCACGACCGAGGGGGCCGAGGGCCATGGGGCGGAAGTCGCCAGAGGGGCTGTCGATCGGTTTGCCCAACTCCTCGGTGCTCGGCATCGGCATGCCGACGATGTCGGCATTGTCGGCACTGCGCGGGTACCAGCCGCAACCGATCGGATTGTCCAGGTAGCAATGGCGCAATTGGGGGTCGTTGGCGATCGGATGGCTACCGCCAAACGCCCGGGCGTAGGAGATGTCCTGCTCGGTAAACGGCTGCGGCAAGCCGGGAGCAACGCCCAACAGCCCCGATTGCCATTGCCGTGGACCGAGGACGGAAAAGGCCTTGCTCATTCGTCCGATGCGAATGCCCGCGGTCAACTGCGTCACGGGGCGTCCGCCTGGGGCGTAGGCCTTGCCGCGCACCAGGACATCGCAGCATGGCTTGACCGGGGCGAAGTCCATTTCCTGCAGCGGGGCGCTGAGGCCGGGCTCGCCGAGGAAGGTGTCGGCCATCAGCAGCGGTTGCTGGGTATCGGCGAGGGTGGCCGCGCGGCCGTCCAGGGGCAGGTTGAACGTGCCCTTGGCCACCACTACCAGGGATTCGCGGCCATCGGGCGCCAGGCCCAGGGTATAGGCCGCAAGCAGTTGGCTGGCGTTGAGCAGTTCCATAGGCCGGATACCTGTCTAGTTGATCTGCACCGAACCACCCTTGATGCGGTTGACCCCGCTGGAGCGGCTGGACAGGTAGGCGCCCTGGATGATCACTTTGCCCGCGCGGGTCAGGGTGATGCTGGCCTTGCCGCAACGCAGCACGATCTCGCGTTCGGCGCTCAGCTCCAGGCAATGCTCGTCCAGCCGCACGCTGGCGGCTGGCTCGGGCGGGGCATCCGGGCCGAGCAGGCGGCCGATCACCAATGGGCAAGCCGGGTCGCCGCCTTCGAACATCAGCGCCACCTGGCCGCCGATATCCGCGGGGCCGAGCCGCGCGGTGCAGCGGGCAACGACGCCGCTGGCATCCGGGCAACCCGGGTAAAGGACCCTGGGCGCGCTGGCGTGCGGCAGCTCGAGCAGGGTGCCGATGACCACTGCGTCGATGCGGGCCTGTATGGGTAGTGGGTGCTGGACCGTCATATACACACCTCCACTGTGCTAGTTCTGCAGGATCTTCTGGCCTTTGACGACAACGTTCCTGTTGGCCTTGATGTTGATGGCGCCGGAGCCGTCGATGGTGATGTCCTTGCCGCGAATCATGATGGTGCCGTCCTTCTTCATGGTGATGCTGGCCGCGCCCGTGGTCAGGGTGATGGAGTCGCCGGCGGTGAGGGAGAAGTTCTTGCCGACGTCCAGGCTGTCGTTCTGCTGGATGTTGGTGGTGCGGTTCTGGGATACGTCGCGGGATTCGTTCTTGCCGATCTGGGTGCTCTGGTTGCCGTTGATCTCGATACCTTCGTTGCCCTTGACCGTTTCGTTGCGGTTGCCGGTGATGTCGATGGTCTCGTTGCCGCCCACGTCCTCGGTGCGGTTGCTGACGATGCTGATGGTTTCGTTGGCACCGACCTTTTCCGTGCGGTCCGCGCCGATGGTGATGGTCTCGTTGTTGCCCACCTTCTCGGTGCGGTTGGCGCCGATGGTGATTTTCTCGTCGCTGCCGACATTCTCGGTGCGGTTCACCCCGATGGAGATGGTCTCGTTATTGCCGACCTTTTCCTTGCGATCCACGCCTATGGTGATGGTTTCGTTGTTATCGACGGTTTCGGTGCGGTCGTGTTTGACGTGCACGGTCTCGTCGTTGTCGATGGTCTTGCTGCGGTCGTGGCCGACCCAGTGGGTCTCGTCGTTCTCGACCTCGATGTCCTGGTTCTTCTCGGCGTGGATGAACAACTGCTCCGCGCCTTTCTTGTCCTCCATGCGGATTTCATTGAAGTTGGCGGGCGAGCCCTCCTTGCTCGAGCGGCTTTTCACCCCGCTCTGGGTGGCATTGGCCGGCAGTTCGTAGGGCACGGTCTGTTCGGCGTTATAGACGCGGCCGGTGATGATCGGGCGATCCGGGTCGCCTTCGAGGAAACCGACTATCACTTCCTGGCCGATCCGCGGGATCTGCACCGACCCCCAGTTCTTGCCGGCCCAGGCCTGCGACACGCGCATCCAGCAGGAGCTGTTTTCGTTGGATTGGTCGTGGCGATCCCAATAGAAATGCACCTTGACCCGGCCATACTGGTCGGTCCAGATCTCCTCGCCAGCGGGGCCTACCACCCTGGCGGTCTGCGGCCCGCGGACAATCGGCAGGGGCGTCAGGGGCAGGGGGCGGAAGGCCTGGCTGGCATCCATGCAGTCCAGTTCGCTGGTGAACTGCTCGGCCAGGTCCAGTTGTCCGCTTTCATAAAGCTCCTGGCGGATCTGATAGCGGGCGACCACCACCAGGTATTCGCGATTCTGGTCGGCGCGCTCGTAGCCGGTCAGCTTGAACAGATGCCCGCAGCCCAGGCCACGCGCCCGACCGCGCAACTGCACGCGCTCGAACTGGCTGTGAATGGCCTGGATGCGGGTGCGTGCGTAATGCTCGCCATCCTTGCTCTGGACGTATTCGCCCGGGTAGTCGTAGAGCGGATGGTCGCCGTTGCTGTGGCTGCGCGACACGCTGGAGCGCACTTCGAGGCTGGCGCCGGGGCGCTGGAAGTCGTAGTCGTTCAACGCCAGCGAGCCCGGCTGGACTTCCCGCGCCAGTTGCCAGTCGTAGAAGTGATCGCGCTCGCGCATCTGCTGATCGGGCGGGTAGAAGGGCACCGAAGCGTAGTCGGCCACCGTCGAGTGGGCGCCGTAGGCGTCGGCCAGCACCAACACGTGACGCGCTTTCTCATGGCGGAAGTAGTAGTAGATGCCTTCCTGCTCCATCAGCCGGCTGATGAAGTCGAAGCTGGTTTCGCGGTATTGCACGCAGTATTCCCACTCGCGGTAACTGCCGCTCAGGTTGTCTTCGAAATCGGAGAAACCGAGGTCGCGGAACACTTGCTTGATGATGTCCGGCACCGTCTTGTTCTGGAAAATCCGGCAGTCCGAGGTGCGCGTGAGCAGCCAGAACCAGGGCCGCAGGCTGACCCGATAACCGGCGAACTGGCCGTGGCCGGTCAGTTGCCGGCAGCCGCAGGCAATGCCATGGAAGTAGCGTTTGCCGCCGCCGTGCAGCTCCAGGGTCAGGCCCATCGGCTTGCCCAGCAACTGGTCGAACTTGATCGCCCGATCTTCGGACGTGAGGTCCAGTTCGTAATGGAACAACCGCCCCAGCTCCTCGCTGCCTTCCATGCCCTGCAGCAGCAGGACCTCGCCACCGAGGGGGCTGTCGACCTGCACCAGGCGGGTGCTTTGCGTGATTGCCATAAACGGCTTCCTCCGGCTCGCGTTCGGGCGTCAGTCGGTCGTCTCGCCAACATGCGGGTCGAATGCGTAATGCAGCGCATTGTCCCGTTGGCTGATGCGCACGCCCGCCAGCGGCTTGCCCTCGAGCATGCGGGTGAGAAACTCCCGGCTCATATCCGGCAACAGGGTATTGGTCAGGATGGCGTCGATCATCCGTCCGCCGCTCTCGATCTCGGTGCAGCGCGAGACGATCAGGTCGACCACGCTGTCGTCGTAGGCGAAGGGCACCTTGTGCCCGCTTTCCACGCGCCGCTTGATCCGTTCCAGTTGCAGGCGGGTGATGGCCTTGAGCATCGCGTCGCTCAGCGGGTAGTAGGGGACGGTCACCAGGCGCCCGAGCAGGGCCGGCGGGAACACCTGGAGCAACGGCTCGCGCAGCGCCTTGGCGATGGCATCGGGATCGGGCAGCCGTTGCGGGTCGCGGCACAGGCTGGCGATCATCTCGGTGCCGGCATTGGTGGTGAGCAGGATCAGGCAGTTCTTGAAGTCGATCAGGCGGCCTTCGCCGTCCTCCATCACCCCCTTGTCGAACACCTGGAAGAAGATTTCGTGCACGTCCGGGTGGGCCTTTTCCACCTCGTCCAGCAACACCACGCTGTAGGGTTTGCGCCGGACCGCCTCGGTCAGCACGCCGCCTTCGCCGTAACCGACATAGCCGGGCGGGGCGCCCTTGAGGGTGGAGACGGTGTGCGCCTCCTGGAACTCGCTCATGTTGATGGTGATGATGTTCTGCTCGCCGCCGTACAGGGCCTCGGCCAGGGCCAGGGCGGTTTCGGTCTTGCCCACGCCCGAGGTGCCGGCGAGGAGGAACACGCCAATCGGTTTGCTGGGGTTGTCCAGCCCGGCGCGCGAGGTCTGGATGCGCTTGGCGATCATCGCCAGGGCATGGTCCTGGCCGATGATGCGTTTTTTCATGTGCTCGTCGAGCCTGAGCACGGTGTCGATTTCGTTGCACGCCATGCGTCCGACCGGGATGCCGGTCCAGTCGGCGACCACCGCGGCCACCGCCTGGTAATCCACGGTGGGCAGGATCAACGGGCTTTCGCCCTGCAAGGTGGCGAGGCGGCTCTGCAGCTTGCTGAGCTTGTCGCGCAATGCCGTGCGTTCGGCTTCAGCCAGCTGTAGCGATGGCGTATCGGCCTCGCTACCGCTGTCGTCCAGCGGTTCGGCGGCGGCGCGCAGGGTGGCGCGGGTCGCCAGCAGTTCATCGACCAGGGCTTTCTCTTCGCTCCAGCGACCTTCCAGGGTCGCCAGGCGTTGGCGTTCCTCGGCGAGGGCCGCCTCGACCTCCTGCTGGCGAGTGCCGATGGCAATGCCAATGGCCTGCTCGCGGCCGATGATCGCCTGCTCGGTGCTCAGCGCCTCGATGCGTCGACGGCTGTCGTCCACCTGCGCCGGTACCGCATGCAGGCTGATGGCGACCCGCGCGCAGGCGGTGTCGAGCAGGCTCACCGATTTGTCCGGCAGCTGCCGGGCCGGAATATAACGGTGCGACAGCTTGACCGAGGCCTCCAGCGCCTCGTCGAGGATCTGCACCTTGTGGTGCTGCTCCATGGTCGAGGCGACGCCGCGCATCATCAGGATCGCCTTGGCCTCGGACGGCTCGTCGACCTGCACCACCTGGAAGCGCCGGGTCAGGGCCGGGTCCTTCTCGATGTGCTTTTTGTATTCGGCCCAGGTGGTTGCCGCCACGGTGCGCAGGGTGCCACGGGCCAGGGCCGGCTTGAGCAGGTTGGCGGCATCGCCGGTACCGGCCGCGCCGCCGGCGCCGACCAGGGTATGGGCCTCGTCGATAAACAGAATGATCGGCTTGGGCGAGGCCTGCACATCCTCGATGACCTGGCGCAGGCGCTGCTCGAACTCGCCCTTCATGCTCGCGCCGGCTTGCAGCAGGCCGACGTCCAGGGTGCGCAGTTCGACGTTCTTGAGGCTCGGCGGCACGTCGCCGGCGACGATACGCAGGGCGAAGCCCTCGACCACCGCGGTCTTGCCGACCCCGGCTTCGCCGGTGAGGATGGGGTTGTTCTGCCGGCGGCGCATGAGGATGTCGACCAGTTGGCGAATCTCCTCGTCGCGCCCGACTATGGGGTCGAGCTTGCCGCTGCGGGCCTGTTCGGTGAGGTCGAGGGTAAAGCGCTTGAGCGCCTCCTGCTTGCCCAGCGCGCTGGGCGCCAGGGCACCGCTCGCTTCGCCCGGCGCGGCGGTGGCGTTGAAACCGTCGCTGGCGGCCAGGCCGTTTTCCGGCGAGTCGCCGAGGTATTCGTCGAAGCGCTCGATCAGGTTCTCCACCTTGATCTTGTCGAACTCGCGGGAGATGGCCGAGAGGGCGTGGCGCAGGCTCGGTGTCTTGAGCATGCCGACGACCAGGTAGGCGCCGCGCACCTGGCTTTCGCCGAACAGCAAACTGCCATAGACCCAGCCGCGTTCCGCGGCTTCCTCGACCTGCAAGGACAAGTCGGTGATCGAGGTCGAGCCGCGCGGCAGGCGGTCCAGGGCGTCGGTGATATCCCTGGACAGGCGCGCCGGGTCGAGGCTGAACTGGCGGACCAGGCGGTGCAAATCGCCGTCCTGCAATTGCAGGAACTGATGCAGCCAATGCACCAGCTCCACATAGGGGTTGCCGCGCAGTTTGCAGAACACAGTGGCGGCTTCGATGGCCTTGTAGGCCGGGCTGTTCAACTTGCCGAACAGCGCGGCGCGGCTGATCTCACTCATGATCGCTGCTCCTTGAGGGGGTGGTATGGCTGGCGTATTCGCGGGCCAGCAGCAGGTCGCCGGCATCCGTCGACGGGCTGCCGAGCCAGGTGTCGAAGCCCAGGCGGGTCTGGCCGTCGAGATCGATGCGCGGCACTTCCTGGTGCCGCAGCAGCAGATTGACTTCCCAATCCAGCTCCTCGCCCTGGTACTCGGCGACCCAGGCGGCCAGTTCGCCGAAGCTTTCCTGGCCGGGCAGCAGGCGGCGGTATTGCTCCAGGCTCAAGGGCCCCAGGCGGATGCGGAATTTATGCTGGCGATCCCAGACGTGGGTGCCCAGGCTCAGGTCGCTGCCGAGCGAGCAGAGCGCCACGCCCAGCTGGCTGCGCTGCGGCAGCTCCAGCCACTGGCCGACGTATTCCTCGATGCTCACCGGCACGCCGAAATAGTCTTCCAGGATGGCGCGCAAGCCGTCCGGGTAACGGGTTTGCGCCGCCAGGTGGCCGGTGAAGTGGTAGCGCGCCGAGTCGGCGATCGGGCCCTGGCCGAGCAGGCTGGTCATGCCCCGCCCGGACAGCGCGGCCAGGCGCATCGACCAGTAGTCGTGGGCGGGGCGGTCATGGCTGACGGTCGGCCGCGCTTCGGCCCAGGCGCGGTAGAACAGGCATAACAGGCGGTGATTGAACACGTCGAGAAAGCGCGTGAAGCTGGCGTCGTCGTTGTTGCGCTGGCGATCGCGGGCGTATTCGGTCAGGTGCAGCGGCAGCGGGCCATTGGGCCCGGTGAGGCCGAAGAACAACTGCTCGATGCGCGGCGCGGCGCCCTCGGGGCCGGTCTCGATGCTGGCCAGGGTCGAGGGGGCGAAGCCGCAGTCGGGTTTCTGCCCCAGGCGCAGCGGGTCGTCGTGCAAGCGCAGGGAATGGCCGATGCGCGGCCGGTCGCTGGCCTCGCACTCGATGCGCCGTAGCGCCTGGAAGAAGTCGTAGGCCCAGGGCTCGTCGGCCATCCGCTCGATGCTGTGCAGCGGTTTCAGAGGTTCGGTCGACATCCGGGGTGCGCCTGCCATCGCATGATTTCGCCGCGCTCGGTGGTGCGCAGTACGGTTTCGGTGAAGCTGTTGATCGACACGTAACGGGCCAGGAAGCGCTCGAACACCGCGCCCAGCAGGTACACGCCGGTGCCGCGGAAGGCGTTTTCGTCGAACTCCAGGCTGATCTCCAGGCCACGGCCAAACACGATCGGTCCCGGCATCGGCAACCGGCGGGTGCAGGGCGTGCTGCGCACCTGGCGCAGGCCCTCGATTTGCAACTGCAGCGCCGCATCGCCGGGGTCGCCGTACAGGCGCAGCAGTTCGCGCAGCGCCGCGGCCCCCTGGCCCTGTTCGCTCAGCGACAGGTAGTTCAGCGACAGCTGGCTGATCAGCCGCCAGGCGCTGGCATCGTGCGCGCGGCTCGGCCGCGGCCGGCTTGGCCCGGCCAGGCAGCGCACGGCCAGCACCGGGGCGCTGTCTTCCAGGGTGAAATCGCTTTTGCCGGTACCCACCGGCATCAGCAGCGGCAGGTCGCGGTTGGTGCACAGGGCGCTGAGACCGAGCTGGCGCAAGTCATGGCGATAGGGCGCCTGGTTGACATCCACCAGCGAGACGAAGGTTTCGCTGCCGATATAGGTCGAGCGTGGCCCGCGCCGCCGTTGCTGGCTGGACAAGCGACGCGGCTCGCGGCGGACGATGTAGTAGGCCTGCTCGCGGCCATAACGCAGCGGATCGCGGATCGCGTAGAACGGCTGGAACGGCTGCTCGGGGCCGCTGCCATGGCCGGTGACCTGGGTCAGGGAATGGATCTCGAAATCCAGCGGCCGGGTGCGGTCGGCGATCACCTGGTGCTCATGCACCCGCTCGCTCAGGTGAATGCGATCGGTGCGGCGTGCAAACAGGTTCACCGCCGGGGTGCAGAAGGGCACGAACTGGGTCGCCGACACCGTGCCTTCCAGGGTGCTGTCGAGACGATCGAACAGCACCACCACCTCCAGTTCCTGGCTGGCGCAGCGCTGCACACCGGCGCTCAGCCCGGTGAAGTCGACGAACAAAAAACGATTGGGCAGGGCGAAATATTCCTGCAGCAGGCGATACCCCTGGAAGGCCCGGGGCACCACCGGCAGCACCGCGTCCCGATCGTCGAAGCCGCGCGCCTTGAGGCTCTCCACAGGCAAGCGCTCGGCCCAGTCGCCATCGATGCTCTTGATAAACACCGCGCAGGCGTTGCCGAGCAACTGCTCGTACAAGCGGAAAGGTTGCTCGTCGGCGCCGTTGAGGTAGAGCGGCAGGCTGTCCAGCGCCAGGGCGTTGAACGGCAACCCGGCGCCGCAGCGCAGGCGCAGGCGCAACCCGGCCTTGGCCTTGGGTTCGCTGGCGGCCAGTCGGCCGAGGGTCGCGGCCGGGTTGCCGAAGTATTCGGCATGGCTGACCTGCAACGGCCACAGCGTCACGGCATGGGCGCTACGGTATTCGCAGGCGGTCTGCTCGCCATGGCCCAGCTGGCCGCGCAGGGCGGCGTGGCGTTCGACCGTGAAGCCGCTGGTCAGCGAGCCCTCGTTGGGGTCGGCGACCAGCTGGACCACCACCACCGAAGGCGTTGGCGCCAGGTAATGGGGGTAGGCGACTTCCAGCAGATTGTGGGTAAAGGTCGGGTATTCGGCATCCAGCTTCAGGTGGACCCGCGCGCTCAGGTAGGCGAAGCCCTCCAGCAGACGCTCGACATAGGGGTCGGCGCATTCGAGGTCGGACAGGGTCAGGCGGCTGGCGATCTTGGGGAACTCCTGGGCGAACTCGGCGGCGCTCTCGCGGATATGCTGCAGCTCCTGGTTGTAATACTCGAGCATGCGCGGGTTCATCGGCGTCTCCTGACGGGCTCGGCCGGCGTCACCTTGACGTGTCCGGTTTCCAGGTCGAGGGCGGTGCTGAGCAGCAAGCGCAGGGGCACCGGCTCGGCCCACAGATCGCCCTCGATCTCGAAGCTCAGGGCGTTGTGGCTCATGTCATTGCCGTCGAGTTGCGCGCGAACCTTCAACGAGCCTTTGAGGATGCGCGGCTCAAAGGCGGCGATGGTGTCGCTGAACAAGGCTTCGATGGCCTGTACATCGACACTCGAGGCGGTATGTCCGGCCAGGGGCGGCAGGCCGAAATTCAGCACCGAGTTGCCCGCCGGCATCTGCGCGGCCTGCTCCGGATCGAACAGCACGCAGGTGTTGAACAGCCAGGCCAGATCGCGCAGCACACAAGCTTTCAGCTGGGACATCGACATGACGCGGCGCTCGGCGGCTTCTTTCGGGTTGTGCGGATCGTCGTCGGTCAGGCGATCGAGCAACGAGGGTTGCAGGCGTTCTTGCAGGGTCAGCTCGGCCATCTTCGGTTATCCCTGTCGGTGAAGCTGAGGCTGTGCAGTTGATCCCGCAGGGCCCGCAAGGCGCCGCCCAACTGACCTGCACACATCGGCTGTTCGGCGTCCATTGCCATCTCCTTATTCGCAGGTTTAGTTCGCAGGCTTCGAACCGAGCCCTGGCGTGCGGTCAAACGTCGGGTTCGAACAAGCCGATAAACATTTTCTCATCCCACTGGAAGGGCGGGCAGGCCGTCACCCGGCTCACCGCCGCCGAGGCTTCCAGAGTCTGACCGGAGCCGCTGCGTAGCGCCTGGATCTCGGTACGGCAATCCCGACTGGGCGAGGGCAACGGCTCGCTGCTTTCCACCAATATCACCTGGCGTGTACCGACCTGCTTGGTGCGCAGCATGCCGCTGGGGTCACGGTGGAACTGGCAAGGCCATTTCAGGCTCAGGTCGATGCCGGGTTGCTGCGGGACCAGCACACGACAGTTGCCATTGCGCTCTTCCAGCAGCAGATCCCGGGCCAGGAAGCGCGCCTGGGTGGCGTTATCGGCCGGGTTCTGCGCGCAGGCGGGCAACATCAAACCCGCCAGGCCCGCGACGATAAGGCGCAGCAGGTGCCGATTCATGACAGCTCCCAGAACCACACCTGGGCGGAGTGGTTGGCCGGGTCGTCGTAGGTCTTGGTGAAACCGCGGCTCCACAGATCGATATGGTCGCCGGCCGCGCGACTCTCGCCGCTGCGGGTAAAGCAATCCTTGAAGAAAATGATCCCGTTCTTCTCATTGAGCTGCAGCTTGGCCTTGGCCGCATCGGTAAAGATGCTGGGCCGGCCCAGGTGCTGGCGCCACAACCAGTTCGCCAGCGACTCGGCACCGCGGGCGTGGCCGTGGCTGCAGCGCGGTTCCGAATAGGTGTGGCCATCCACGAGGATGCTTCGCTCGGCGTTGAGCGTAATGCTCAGGCGGATCGCGCACTGATTTTCCCAACCGCCATCGCAAGGCTGGCTTTCAGTCGGGTAGTTGTTCCACAGATTGATGAACGCGGGTCTGGCCATCATCGAACCTCCTGTTGCGCCGTGGCCCCTGGTACAAGCCGAGCACCCTGCGGCAGGGCTGCAGGGTGGCTGGCGTCACACCTTGACGTTTTGGCGGATATTCCAGCCGTACTTGACCGGGCCGCCGTCCTTGGAGCCGTCCTGCTTCTGCGGTTGGTAGTCGACCAGCACCTGGCCGAAATTCAGCGCGATGTTTTCGGTCAGGCGATCCGCGCCGCCGCTGCCGCCGGTGCCGATCGAGGACACCAACACCTCCTTGAGGGTGATGGTCAGGTACTCGACCGGATCGTCGCCGCCGGCCTTGCGCACCGTCAGCTTGGCCTCGTCGTAATGCTTGCCGCTGGAGCAGGCCATCATCAGGTTGGGGGAGGATTTATCCACCCACTTGGTCAACGTCAGGTCGTGGATATTGACCTTGCCGGCACCGCCGCCACCGCCCACATGCATGTTGCCGGACTGGGCCATGGCCCAGCTCCAGGAGAGCACGTCGATCTCCTCCTTGTGGTTCTTGTCCTGGGACTCGCCCTTGACGTCGCCGATCTTGATAAACATATCAACAGCCATCATGCCTCCTTAAGTGGTTTGCACCACTGTGTGCCAGTGATTCGCCACGCTGCGTCGCAGGGCACCCGCCACCACGGCGAATGCCTCCTGAGATGAATCAAACCGCCTTGGCGGATGGAAGTTTGGATACCAGCCGCAGCGATACCGTGAGCCCTTCGAGCTGGTAGTGCGGGCGCAGGTAGAACTTGGAGCTGTAGTAACCGGGGTTGCCCTCGATCTCCTCGACCACCACCTCCGCCGCGGCCAAGGGGTGCTGCGCCTTGGTGGTTTCGGTGGAGTGGGCCGGGTCGCCGTCCACGTAATTGAGAATCCAGTTCTGCAGCCAGCGCTGCATGTCGTCCTTTTCCTTGAACGAGCCGATCTTGTCGCGAACGATGCACTTCAGGTAATGGGCGAAGCGGCAGGTGGCGAACAGGTAGGGCAGGCGTGCCGCCAGGTTGGCGTTGGCGGTGGCGTCGGGGTCGTCATACTCGGCCGGCTTCTGCAGCGACTGGGCGCCGATGAAGGCGGCGAGGTCGGTGTTCTTCTTGTGCAGCAGCGGCATGAAACCGTTCTTCGCCAGCTCCGCCTCGCGCCGATCGGCGATGGCGATTTCGGTCGGGCACTTCATGTCCACCCCACCGTCGTCGGTCGGGAAGGTGTGCGTCGGCAGGTTCGGCACCTCGCCGCCGGACTCCACGCCGCGAATCCGCGAGCACCAGCCATAGAGCTTGAACGAGCGGTTGATGTTCGCCGCCATGGCATAGGCCGAGTTGGCCCAGGTGTACTTGGAACTGTCGGCGCCGTTGGTTTCCTCTTCGAAGGCGAAGGCGTCCACCGGGTCGGTCTTGGCGCCGTAGGGCAGGCGGGCGAGGAAGCGCGGCATGGTCAGGCCGATGTAGCGCGAATCCTCGGAGTCGCGCAGCGAACGCCAGGCAGCGTATTCCGGCGTGGTGAAGATCTTGGTCAGGTCGCGCGGGTTGGACAGCTCCTGCCAGGAGCCCATGCCCATCACCGTCGGCGAGGCCGCGCTAATGAAGGGCGCATGCATCGCCGCGCAGACCTTGGCCAGCTCGCCGAGCAGCTCGACGTCCGGCGACGACTGGTCGAAGTAGTAATCGCCCACCAGGCAGCCGAACGGCTCGCCGCCGAACTGGCCGTATTCCTCTTCGTACATTTTCTTGAAGATCGGGCTCTGGTCCCAGGCGGTGCCCTTGAACTTCTTCAGGGTCTTGTGCAGGTCGCCCTTGGCGATGCTCATCACGCGGATCTTCAGCTGCTCGTCGGTTTCCGTGTTGTTGACCAGGTAGCTCAAGCCGCGCCAGGCGCTTTCCAGTTGCTGGAAGTCGGCGTGATGCATGATCAGGTTGACCTGCGCGGTGAGCTTGGCATCGATCGCGGCGATGATCGATTCGATGGATTTGATCGCGTCGTTGGAGATCAGCTCGGTCTTGCTCAGGGCCTGTTCGGCCAGGGTGCGCACGGCGCTTTCCACCGCCTCGCGGGCGTGCTCGGTCTTGGGTTTGAACTCTTGCAGGAGCAAGGCGGCGAAGTCGCTCGGTGCGGTCGCGGCGTCTGCCTGGGCCTGCGGGTCTTTCATCAATTCGGCCATGGTCTGCGTCCTCTGTCAGGCTTGCGGCTCGGGTTCGGTCGGTTTCGGCGCACTGGCCAACGCCTGCAACAGCGCCGGGTCCTTGATCACCTTCATGATCATGTCCTCGGCGCCGGTCTTGCCGTCCATGTAGGTCAGCAGGTTGGCCAGCTGGGTGCGGGCCTCGAGCAGTTGGTTGAGGGCATCGACCTTGCGCGCCACCGCGGCAGGGCTGAAGTCGTCCATGCTCTCGAACGTGATGTCCAGGCTCAGGTTGCCTTCCCCGGTCAGGGCATTGGGCACGTTGAACGCCACCCGCGGTTTCATCGCCTTGAGCCGCGAGTCGAAGTTGTCGACATCGATCTCCAGGAACTTGCGGTCGGCCACCGCCGGCAGCGGCTCGGCAGGCTTGCCGACAAGGTCGGCCATCACCCCCATGACGAAGGGCAACTGCACCTTCTTCTCCGCACCGTAAAGCTCTACGTCGTACTCGATCTGCACCCGGGGAGCACGGTTACGGGCGATGAATTTCTGGCTGCTGGTGTTAGCCATTTTTCCTCCTGCGCTGCCTATGCGGCTGTGTTGGATTGGCGTCGGTTAAAGCGTTTTCACTCGGACTATTCACCCTCGGGCCCGCGCAATTTTTCGAACTGGGAAAAGCCGTCCGGAATCAGGTTGCTCACGATGGTGGCGAAATCGGCGCTGACCAGTCTCTTGGCGCGGCTCAGGAGCACCGGCACGGGGCTTGAGGGCTCGTGCCTGGCGTAATAACCGAGGATCCGGTCGAGGCTGCGCAGCACATCGTCACGGCTGCCGATCTCACCGGCGATGCGCGGCGCGGCGGCGCCGGGGGCCGAGGACATGGTGGCATCGACAGGCTCGCCGGCCTGCGCGACAGCGCCGGGAGCGCCGGGAGCGCCTGGCTGAGGGGCGTGCTCGGCGATGATTTGCACGGCATGCCGCAGCAGTTGCTTGATCGTGCCCAGGTCCGCGCCGTGGGTGGAGCCGACCCGTTCGTTGACCTCGCGCTCTATGGTCAACAGCGTGCCATGGGCATCGTTCAGGGCGGCGCGGCAGGCCTCGAGCTGTTCGCCCGCGCAGTCCTGAAAGGCCGCACCGAGCTGGTCCGGGCTGAGGCTTTCACTGGCGAAGCGCTGCAGGCCAGCGGCATTCAGCGCGGCCCGCAGGCCGACGCTGCCAAATGCCCGCGAGCTGATCAGCGGCATGCCCCAGAGCAGGTGAATGACCGGCTCGGCGTTGAGGCCGGCGAGGGCGTTGATCCTAAAGGTGGGGTCATTGTTATCTTCTGCATCCAGCTTGGGATGCAGGTCGTCCCAATACTGCGCGAGCAACTGCTGGATCAGCTGTAACCCTTGCACCAGGCCGGGCAAGCCGTGCAGGGCAATGGCGCTTTGCAGGAAGTAGTTGGCGATGCGCAGGTCTTTGCTGCGCGTGAACAGCTCGACGCAGAGGTCGCGGACCTGGCGCCATTCCGGCGGTGCGGCGGGTAACACGGCATCGCCCATCTGCCGTTCGGGTTGGCCTTGCGCCGTGCGCTCAAGCTCGAGAAAGGCGGCGTCGTACTCGAGGTCGCCGCCACAGGGGGAGTCGGGGGAAATGGTTTCCAACAAGCGCTGTACATCCACCACGGACGTGATCTCCATATCGGCCCGGCAATCGGCGCCCGGTCAGGGTGAGCGCACGACTAAATCCCTTTTGCTGCGGATGAGTGTTCTATCCAGAGCCACTTTCTGGCGTCATTTCTTAATTCAACAATTGACCTGAAGTTTTAGCCCAGTTCAATTGTTGTCAAGAAACTCTCCGACCAGTGGGGAACACTATGATGTTTGAAGATAGGTGGTCGGCGGTGGTTTTTTTAGTTTCTTTTGTTATAGGGCTTATTTGAAAAAAGCGAATATAAGCGCAGGAACTTTGAGGACACGGAAATCTTTTAGGGGGCTATACTCGCTTTGCACTCGCTGGCATGCCCGAGCTGTTGTTATTGAGCAATACCGTACAAGGAGTTCCAATGCCGCTGCGTTTGACAATCACCAGTTATCACAAGCTGACCCCTGGCCAACGCGCGGAGTTCGAGCTTGATCGCGGTGAGCTGAAAATCGGTCGCAACCCCGAGAACGACTGGGTACTTCCAGACCCGGAGCGCCTGGTGTCCGGCCAGCATTGCGTCATTCAACTGCGTGACGGCACCTACTACCTGACCGACACCAGCACCAATGGCGTACAGCTGGTGAATGCCGGCGTGCGCATGCACCGCGGCAACAGCGAACCCTTGCGCGACGGCGAACTGCTGCGCGTCGGCGAGTACGACATCCTGGTGCAGATCAACGGCGCCCCGCAGATCGCCAACGGCGCGCCCGGGATGAGCGATCCCTTTACCGGCTTCGATGCGCTGATCAAGCGCCAGGCGCCCGGCGAGATGCCCGGCGCAGCGGCGGCGCCCCCCGCCAGGGTGCAGATCCATGCGGGCGGTTCGCCCCTGGACACCAAGCCTGACCTGTTCGATTTTCTCGCGTCCCCGGCCGTCCCCCCTCCGGCCCTGGCCGACCACGTGCCGCCCGAACGCCATGATTTTCGCCCGCCTGAGCCACAACGCCCGAGCACCCCTGCGGCCCGCGAAACCGGCGCGGCACCGGCGATTCCGGCGGATTGGGACCCCTTCACCGAACTGGGGGCGGGCCCGGCGCCGGCCACTGTGCAAGCCACCGCGCAGGCCCAGCCGCAACCATTGCCAGAGGTATCGGAGAACAGGGCCGGCAGCGCACCCGAACCGGCCTTGCAACGGGCCGCGGTTGCCCCTCCGGCGCCGGCAATCGGGGGCGACAAGGAGGAGGGGCTGGACGCCTTTCTCAGGGGCGCGGGGCTCGAGCACTTGCGTATCGACAGAGGCGAAACCCGCGCGCAAATGGAGGCCATCGGCCGCAGCTACCGGCATATGGTCGAGGGGTTGATCGAGGTGCTGCGCGCCCGTGCCAGCCTCAAGGGTGAGTTCCGCATGGCCCAGACCATGATCCGCCCGGTGGAGAACAACCCCCTCAAATTCGCCCCCAATGTCGATGAGGCGCTGCTGTTATTGCTGCGTTCCGGCAACCAGGCCTTCATGCCGGCCGACCAGGCGATCAAGGAAAGCTTCGACGACCTGAAAGCGCATCAACTGGCCGTCATGGCGGGCGTGCAAGCCTCGATCCAACACCTGCTCAAGCGTTTTCAGCCCGTGGTATTGGAAGCGCGTTTAAGTCAACCTTCGGCTATTGGCGCTTTGCTGCCCGGTAGACGTCAAGCGCAATACTGGGAGTTGTTCACGGAACTCTATGCGAGTATTTCCAGGGAGGCCGAAGATGATTTCGAGGATTTGTTCGGGCGCGAATTCAGTCGTGCCTATGAGGAACAAAATACCAAGTTGCGAAAAGGCTGAGCGCCATCGGTTAGTTGGATAAAGGCTAATGGCTATTAAATAGTGAGTTGATCTTGTTTGGCGATCGGTAGTTTCGATTTGGAATAATAAACGTCATGGAGGACGACATGCCAAAGTTCTTGTTGTTCGCAACAGTACTACTGCTGACGGCCTGTGCTTCGAGTCCGCCGCCGCCCGCTGCGCCTACTGTCGTTGTCATGCATATCCAGGCTGCTGCCGATCTGAATCTTTCGGCGGGCGGCCAGGCGACGCCGGTGCGGGTGCGTTTGTATGAGTTGAAGAGCGGTGGCGCTTTCAGTCGCGCCGACTATTTCTCCCTGGTGAATGCCACCGGCGCGACCTTGTCCGCGGACCTGGTGGCGCAGGACGAATTACTGATCCAGCCGGGTCAAAGGCTGACCCTGGAGCGCACGCTCGACGAGCAGAGCCGTTTGCTCGGCCTGGTGGTGTCCTACCGTGAACTGGACAGCGCCGTGTGGCGCCAGATGATCAATATCCCGAGCCATGAAACCACGCCATTGACGGTTTCCCTGACAGCCAGGGCGATCAGCGCGGCCGCCACGAAACCTGCGAATTAGTCCTGTCGAGGAAGCCAGTCCATGTCCTGGAATAACCGTGTGGTGTGGTCCGAAGGAATGTTTCTGCGGCCGCAGCATCTCCAGCAGCATGATCGCTATATGGAAGCCCTGATCGATGGCCGTTGCCGCCCGTTGAGCGCCGGGGGCTGGGGGTTCTCCGAGCTGCGCATCGACGAGTCCCTGCTCGGCCAGGGCAAGGTGGCGATTGTCAGCGCGCGCGGGGTGCTACCCGATGGCACGCCTTTCGACATTCCCGGCGACGATCTGCCGCCGCCGCCACTGAACGTCAACGACAATTTGCGCGATGCGCAGGTCTTCCTGGGTTTGCCGCTCAAGCGTGCCGGCAGCCGCGACACCGTGGGGGAGGGCGAAGCTCCGGGCGGTGCGCGCTATATCAGCCAGGTGCGGGAAGTGCGCGATGACAACGCCGCCTTCGAGAGCCGGGCGTCGCTGGCGATCGGCGGCAAAGCCCTGCGCCTGCTGACCGAGCGCGACGGCCTCGGCGAATATGCCTGCCTCGGTTTGCTCCGGGTGCTGGAAAAACGTGCGGACAATGCCGTGCAACTGGACGAGGACTATATCGCGCCGCTGCTCGATGTGGCCGCCTCCAGCGTGCTGGCGGCCTTTCGTAGCGAGCTGCAAGGGTTGTTGCACCAGCGCGGCGAGGCCCTGGCCGGTCGGGTGGTGGCCTCGGGGGCCGGCGGCGCCTCGGAGATCGCCGATTTTCTGCTGCTGCAACTGGTCAATCGCGCCGAGCCCTTGCTCAGCCACCTGGCCCGGTTGAGCCCCTTGCACCCGCAGGACTTCTATCGCGAGGCGGTCTGCCTGGCGGGGGAGTTCGCCACCTTTTCCGCTGCCGGGCGTCGCCCCAGCGACTACCCGGCCTATGCCCACGACGACCTGGCGAGCAGCTTCGCCCCGGTGATGCATGACCTGCGGCAAGCGTTGTCGATGGTCATCGATACCCGCGCCACGCCGATTCCCATCGTCGAGAAATCCTACGGCGTGCATGTGGCGATGCTGGCCGACAAGAGTTTGCTGGAGATGGCCAGCTTCGTCCTGGTGGTGCGTGCCGAGGTGCCGGCCGAAACCCTGCGCACGCATTTCCCCCAGCAGGCCAAGATCGGCTCGGTGGAACACATCCGCGACCTGGTCAATCTGCAGTTGCCCGGCATCGCCTTGCTGTCCATGCCCGTGGCGCCGCGGCAGATTCCCTATCACGCCGGTTCAAGCTACTTCGAACTGGACCGTGGCAGCGAACACTGGAAACAGCTGGTCCACTCAGGGGGATTCGCCTTTCACATTGCCGGCCAGTTCCCGGGCCTGAACCTGGCCTTCTGGGCCATTCGAGGATAGTTCGCCATGCACCCGATCGATGATCCCTTCGGCAGCTCTGGCATAGGCGGCACTTCAGGCGGCGCCTCGCCGGGCGGCAACGACCATACCCTGATCATGCCGCGGCCTGGCGGGCGCTCCGTCGATGCCTCTGCCCCAAGGAAGGATGGCGCCAGCGCCGCCGATCCGCACATTGCAATGCCGGGCGCGCCGGTGGCGAGCAGCCTGGCCCAGGGCCTCAACCCGCTGGAGCGGGCGGCCGGCCCGATACTGGCGCTGCTGGCCCGCTTGCGCAGTACCCTCGCTCACCCGCAACCGGCCAGCCTGCGCGCCCAGTTGCTGGCCTACCTGCGCCAGTTCGAGGAGCAGGCGCGCGCCGCCGGCGTCGCCCAGGATGAGGTGATGCTCAGCCGTTATGTGCTCTGTACCGCGTTGGACGAGGCGGTCCTCAGCACCCCCTGGGGCAGTACCAGCGACTGGGGCAAACAGAGCCTGCTGATCACCCTGCACAACGAAGCCTGGGGCGGCGAAAAAGTCTTCCAGCTGCTCGAACACTGTCTGCAGAACCCGCAGCAGCGCCTGCACATTCTCGAGCTGCTGTACCTCTGTATCTGCCTGGGTTTCGAGGGCCGTTACCGGGTCATGAATGACGGCCGCAGCCAGCTGGAAGCCTTGCGCGAACGCACCAGCGCGACCATTCGCAGCGTGCGCGGCGAATTCGAGCGCGAGCTGTCGCCGCATTGGCGGGGGCTCAGCGTGGTGCGCGATCGCTTGTCGCAGTTCCTGCCGCCCTGGGTTGGCGTGGCCATTTGCCTGGCCGTGCTGTTGCTGCTGCTGTTCGGCTTGCGCCTGAAGCTGGCGGCCGACGCCGAGCCGGTGTTTCGCAATATCCACGCCCTGGGCGAGATCCCGGTGCAAGCCATCGACCGTCCACCGCAGCAACCCAGGTTGATCGAACGCCCACGCCTGGCGCGCTTCCTCGCCGAGGACATCAAGGCCCAGCGCGTTGCCGTGGAGGATGCGCTGGATCGCTCGGTGGTGACCATCCGTGGCGACGAGTTGTTCGCCTCGGGCAGCGCGAGCATTTCCGAACAGTTGCAGCCCTTGCTGCTGCGCGTCGCCGATGCCCTGCGCCAGATCAAGGGCACGGTGCAGGTCACCGGGCACAGCGATAACCGGCCGATCGCCACCTTGCGCTACCCCTCGAACTGGAAGCTGTCGCAGGATCGCGCGCAGCAAGTGATGGAGATCCTCGCCGCCCGCAGCGGGCAACCCGAGCGCTTCACCGCCGAAGGGCGCAGCGACGCCGAACCTGTCGCCTCCAATGACAGCGCCGCCGGACGCGCGAGGAACAGGCGCGTGGAGATCACCGTGCTAGCGGAGGGCAACCAGTGAAGGCCTCTATCAATTTCCTGGTGCGCTGGGTGGTGCCGCTGCTCGGCCTGCTCGCCCTGAGCCTGGTGATCTGGTTCCTCGGTCCGCTGATCATCGTCGCCGCCTATGAACCCCTGGCCCCGGCGGCCGTACGCTGGGCGCTGATCGGCCTGTTGTTCCTGGCCTGGATCGGTGTGCGCGTATTGCGCATCGTCCAGGCCCGGCGCAACGCCGCCAAGGTCATGCAGGGCCTGGCGGCGGTAGCGCCGGATGCGGCCAGCGTCGCCACCGCCGAAGAGCTGGCGACCCTCAAGCAACGCATGGACGAAGCGCTGCAATTGCTCAAGCGCAGCAAGCTCGGCGGTAACGAGCGGCGCAACCTTTACGAGCTGCCCTGGTACGTGATCATCGGCCCGCCGGGCTCGGGCAAGACCACCGCGCTGGTCAATTCCGGGATGCACTTTCCGCTGGCCGAACAGATGGGCAGTGGGGCGATCCGCGGAGTCGGCGGTACGCGCAACTGCGACTGGTGGTTCACCGACGAAGCGGTGCTGCTGGACACTGCCGGGCGCTACACCACCCAGGACAGCCATGCGGCGGTGGACAAGGCGGCCTGGCTGGGCTTTCTCGACCTGTTGAAGAACCAGCGCAAGCGCCGGCCGATCGATGGCGTCTTCGTCGCCATCAGCCTGTCCGACCTGCTATTGGGCAGCGAGGCCGAGCGCAGCGCCCATGCCCGGGCCATCCGCACGCGGGTGCAGGAGTTGTATAGCCAGCTCGGTGTGCGCTTCCCGATCTACGTGATGCTCACCAAGTTCGACCTGGTGCCGGGGTTCATGGAGTTCTTCGATGCGCTGAGCAAGGAAGAGCGCGCGCAGGTCTGGGGCGTCACCTTTGCCCTGGACGATGGCAAGAGCCCCCAAGGCCCGCTGGCCCGTTTCGACGAGGAGTTCACCGCCCTCGAGGCGCGTCTTACCGAGCGCTTGGTCGAGCGCCTGCAACAGGAGCGCGACCCCAATCGACGCGATCTGATCTACGGCTTCATCCAGCAGTTCGCGGCGTTGCGTCACAACCTGTCGTCCTTCCTCGAGGGGGTATTCAAGCCCAATCCCTATGAAGAGCGGGCGCTGTTGCGCGGGCTGTACTTCACCAGCGGCACCCAGGAAGGCAGCCCCATCGACCGTCTGATCGGCAGCATGGCGCAAAGCATGAACCTGGATCGCCAGCACCTGGCGCGCCAGACCGGCACAGGCCGCAGTTACTTCATCACCCGCCTGTTCCGCGATGTCGCCTTCGGCGAGCGCGGCCTGGTCGGCAGTAACCCCAAGGTCGAGCGCCGGCATCGCTGGATCAATCGTGGCGTACTCGCCGCCAGTGCCTTGGTCTTGCTGACGGTGACGGCCATCTGGGTCGCCAGCTACCGCGCCAACCAGGCCTATATCGCCGAGGTGGACGCACGCCTGGCGCCGCTCAAGGGGCAGGTCGAATCCCTCAGCCCGGCGCAGCGTGAGGTATTGGCCGTGCTGCCGCTGCTCAACGCCGTTCGCCATGTCGCCGACAATTCGCTGTCCTGGGCCGAAGGCTATGGCCTGTTCCAGGGCGACATGCTCGGCGCCGAAGCCGCCAGCGTGTACCGCAAGCTGCTGATCGCGGTGCTGGCGCCGCGTCTGCTGACCCGCATCGAGGAACAGTTGCGCAGCGGCGGCAACACCGAGTTTCTCTACGAAGGCCTCAAGGTCTACCTGATGCTGGCCAGCGCCGAGCACTATGACGCCGATGCCATCAAGACCTGGATCAACCTCGACTGGGACCACAGCCTGCCGCGCGACCTGGCCCCGGAACAGCGCCTGGCCCTGGCCGAGCATCTCAATGCGCTGTTCGCCCACAAGCCACCGCCGGCGAGGCTGGATGAGGAACTGCTGGCCGACCTGCGTCGGCAGTTGCAACAGATGTCCGTGGCGCAGCGGGTCTACAGCCGGGTGAAACGCCAGAAACTGCCCGAGGGCGTAGCGGATTTTCGCCTCAGCGAAGCGGCCGGGCGCGACGCCGCCCTGGTGTTCACGCGCAAGAGCGGCAAGCCGCTGAGCGATCCGTTATCCGGTTTCTATACCTACCGTGGCTACCGCCAGGCGTTCATGGTCGCCAGTCTCAGCCAGTCCGGCGCCCTGGCCGAGGAACAGTGGGTACTCGGCCGGCCATTGAACGACAACCAGGATGTCGCCAGCCTGGCCCTGGAGGTGCGTGCCCTGTACTTCCAGGATTTCCTCAACCAATGGGAAACACTGCTCGGCGATCTCGATTTCGTCGCGATCAACGGCATCGCCCAGGCCGCCGATGTGCTGCGGGTGCTCTCCGGGCCAAACTCGCCACTGAAGAAACTGCTCGATGCGGTGGCCAGGGAAACCAACCTGCAACAAGAAGATCGCCTGCTGGCCGAGAAGCTCAAGGCCGCCGATGGCACCGTGGACAAACTCAAGCAGCAGCTCGGCTCGCTGGTCGGCCAAGCGGCCCAGGAAGATTCGTCGGCAACCTCGCAGGTCGACCCCATCACCGCGCGCTTCGCCGAGCTCAATAGCCTGGTGACCAGCCATGGGGATGGGCCAGCGCCGATCGACGATCTGCTGGCCCAGCTCAATGAGCTGTATGTGCAGGTCAGCGCCATGAGCGGCGCCAGCGGCGAGGCCTTGCTGGGCGAGGCGAAGAACCAGGCGGTGGCCACTGCATCGCGGGTCAAGCTCGGCGCCGAGCGTCAGCCGCCACTGGTGCAGAAGCTGGTCAACTCGGTGGTCAGCGCCACCACCAGCAGCATGATGGGCAGCATCCGCACCCAGCTGAACGCGGCCTGGATCAGTGAGGTGGTGAATGTCTACCGCCAGTCCCTGGCCGGCCGTTATCCCTTGGTCAACTCCAGTTCGCGGGAGGCCACCCTGGAGGACTTCGGCAACTTCTTCGGCGTGGGCGGGGTGATGGACAACTACTTTCGCAAGTACCTGCAACCCTACGTCAACACCTCGACCAGCAACTGGCGCTGGCAGCCGGGCGCCGCGGAAAAACTCGGCATCGGCCCGGGCGTGCTGCAAACCTTCCAACGCGCCGCGGCCATTCGCGATGCCTACTTCCGCGCCGGAGGCACCCAGCCGGCGGTACGCTTCGAGCTCAAGCCCGTGGCCATGGACGCCTCTATCAGCCAGTTCCTGCTCGACCTGGACGGCCAGCAGCTCAGCTACGACCATGGCCCCAGCCGGCCGATGGCGATGCAATGGCCCAGCCCCAACAGCCTGGGGGTGGTGCGCCTGTCCGTCACGCCGCCCACCAGCGCCGGTCGTTCGGGACTGACCCTGGAGGGACCCTGGGCCTGGTTTCGCTTGCTGGAGCAGTCCGACCTGACCCAGGGCAATGCCCCGGACCGCTTTACCCTGCGCATGCGCGTCGACACTGCGAGCATCTCCTGCGAACTGCGCGCCAGCAGCGCGTTCAACCCGTTCAAGGGGCGGCTGGTGTCCGGCTTCAGCCTGCCGGAGCGCTTGTGAGCAGCCCGGGTTTCTACGGCAAACTGGCCGGCCGCGGGGATTTCATCCACCGCGGCCTGTCGCCGACCTTTATCGAGCGCTGGGATGCCTGGCTCTCCGCCGGCATGGCCAGCAGCCAGGCGGCGCTGGGGGCGGCCTGGCTGGACGCCTACCTGGTCAGCCCGCTGTGGCGCTTTGCCGTGGCGCCGGGCCTGCTCGGCAGTGAGGCGGCGGTGGGGGTGATGATGCCCAGCGTCGACCGGGTCGGGCGCTACTTCCCGCTGACCATCGCGCTGCTGCTGGAGGCCGAGACCGATCTGGGCGCGCTGGTGGCCGGCCCGGATGACTGGTTCGAGGCCGCCGAGGTCCTGTTGCTCTCGACCCTGGAGCCCGAGGCCGCTGTCGAGGCCTTCGAGGCCGCGGTGCCGGCCCTCGGTAGCCCGGTCTGTAGCACCCAGGTGCCGGGCATGCCGGGGCTGCAGGGGCAGGTGCGCTTCGCCGCCACGACTGCGGCGGCGCGCGGGGCGGTGCTGATGCAGCATGCCTGCGAGGGCGCGAGCCTCTGGTGGGGCAAGGGCTCCGGACGGGTCGCCGCTGGCCTGCTGCGTTGCCAGGGGTTGCCGGCGGCGCAGGACTTCAGCGGTTTTCTGCTGGGCGAGGGCGGCTACGCGTCGCTTGCGCAAACCGCGCAGTTCGATTTCGGGAGCTGATTTTGGAAATTAGGGACATTTCGGGAGCCAGGGCATGTCGTCAGCCGTAACGCGTTACGAATCCGCCAGTCACAGCCATGTCGGCATGGTGCGTCAGGTCAACGAGGACGCCTGCCTGGATGCGGTGCAAGCCGGCCTCTGGGTGGTGGCCGACGGCATGGGCGGGTATACGGCGGGCGATTTCGTCAGCAGCCTGATCGTCGATACGCTGCGCGCCATCCCGCCCGAGCCCTCCTTGGCGGCCTATGTCCAGGCGTTGCGGGCGGGGCTGGAGCAGGCCAACGCGGCGGTTCGCCAGGAAACCGCACAGCGCGGTGTCGGCATCATGGGCAGCACCCTGGTGCTGCTGGCCGCCCGAGCAGACAAGGCCACCTGCCTGTGGGCCGGCGACAGCCGCCTGTATCGCCTGCGCGAGGGCCAGTTGGAGGTCATCAGCCACGACCACAGTTATGTCCAAGAGTTGCTGGACAGCAGGCTGCTCAGCGAGGACGAGGCTCGGGAGCACCCCATGGCCAACATCGTCACCCGCGCCGTGGGCACCCAGGACCGGCTGGAACTCTCGGCCGTGGACCTGGAGGTGCGTCCCGGCGACAGCTTCCTGCTGTGCAGCGACGGGCTGACCAAGACCGTCGAGGACCATGAACTGCGCGAGGTGCTGGGCAACGCGAGCCCCTATGAGGTGGTCCGCAGCCTGGTGCACCTGGGGCTGACCCGGGGCGCTCCCGACAACATCACGGCGGTAGTCGTCAATGCCCACTGAAAACGCATCAGCCGAAGAACGCTCGAGCATGGACATGGACATTCCCGGCTATGGGATCGAGCGCGAGCTGGGCGAGGGCGCCATGGCCACGGTCTACCTGGCGACCCAGCGCTCGCTGGAGCGCAAGGTGGCGCTCAAGGTCATGGCCGCCGCGCTGGCCGCCGACCGCAGCTTCTGCGAGCGCTTCCTGCGCGAGGGCAAGACCCTGGCGCGGCTCTCCCACCCGCACACCGTGACCATTTACGACATCGGCAATGCCGGCCACTTCTATTACATGGCCATGGAGTACCTGCCGAACGGGACGCTGAAGGAACGGATCGCCGAGGGGCTCAGCCCGCAGCAGGGACTGGTCTACCTGCGCCAGATCGCCCTGGCCCTGGGGTATGCCCATGCCCAGGGCCTGGTGCACCGGGACGTCAAGCCGGCCAATATCCTGTTCCGCGCCAACGGTTCGGCGGTGCTCTCGGACTTCGGCATCGCCAAGTCCCTGGAGGACAGCACCCAGTTCACCCAGGCCGGTTTCGCCGTGGGCACACCCAGCTACATGAGTCCTGAACAGGCCCGCGGCCAGCAGATCGACGGGCGCACCGATCTCTACGCCCTGGGGGTGGTGCTCTACGAGATACTCACCGGCAAGCTGCCCTATACCGGCAGCGACTCGCTGTCCACGGCCCTGGCCCACTTGACCGAGCCGCTGCCCGAACTGCCCATGACCCACGGCCGTTACCAGGGGATTCTGCGCAAGCTGCTGGCCAAGGACCCGGCCGAGCGTTTTGCCGATGCCGATGCCCTGATCGCCGCGCTGGACAACCTGCCGCCCGCCGGGCCGGCCGATGCCGAGGCGACGCAGATCCGCCCATTGCCGTTGCCCGCCGCGGCGGCCGCCGGCCAATCCGCGACGACCGGCCTGGGCGGGATGACGCCGGTTTCCCTGGACATGCCGCCGCTCGCTGCGCCAGAGCCTGAGCCAGCCGCCACGGCCAGATCCGAACAGGCCGCAAGCCTCGGTGCGGAGCCGCCGGCCGGGTCGCGCGGGCCGTTGCTGGCGCTGCTCGGTGTGGCCGTGGCCGGCGCACTGGCCCTGGCTGGCGGGGGCTACTGGTGGCTGCGCTCGGCGCCGCCGGCGGAACCGGAAAACGGTCAGGTCGAGGCCAAGAAAACGCCGGCTGGCGGCGGGGTGCAGGACTCGCCCGCCAAGACGGCCAGCGCAGCGCAACCGCCGCTGACGACGAACGCCGACGGCGGCGACCGGCCGCTGCTGATGCCGGGCAAGAAAACCCTGTTCCAGCGCGTGCTGAGCAAGCCCGGCGCACAGGTATCCAGCCAGCCGGGAGCGGCGCCCAGCGGTGCCGCGCTGCCGGCGTTCTCGGTGCTGTATGTCTATCAGCGCCAGGCGGTGGCGGGTGGCACCTGGCTGGAGGTCGGCGCCGCCAGCGATGGCCAGCGCGATGGCTGGTTGCCGGCCGAGCAGGTCAGCGACTGGAAGCAGAGCCTGGTGCTGAAATTCACCGAGCGCTCCGGTCGTTCGCCGGTCATGTTCCTGCGCGAAGCAAGCACCCTCGAACGGTTCCTGGCGGACACGGCGCAGGCCCGCGCGGCCCTGCACAAGGCGCAGAACGAAGGCAGCGTGGACCCGCAGATCGTCGCGCTGGAGCCTGTGGCCAGCGCCATCCCCCAGGACCAGTTCTACCTGCTGCCGATTTTCGAGGCCCGCGAGAGTTTCGATGCCGACGGTCAGCCGGTGCAGTTGCTCAATGTGGCCTCCATCGACCCTGGCAATACGCCCCTGGGCAAGGCCGGGGGGGCGGCCAAGGCCGCCAGCGATGCCTTTCGCACGGCGATCGTGCTGGTGGTCGACACCTCGGTGTCGATGCAGCCCTACATCGACCGGGTGCGCCAGGTGGTGCAGGCGTTGCACCGGCAGATCGCCAGCCGTGGCGACCTGGACAGCGTCAGCTTCGGCCTGGTGGGGTTTCGCAGCAATGTCGAGAAAACCCCGGGCCTGGAATATGTGGCGCAAACCCTGGTGAGCCTGGAGCAGGGCCGTGATCCACAGCGCTTCCTCGAGCTGGCTGGCCAGGTCAAGGCCACCAAGGTATCCAGCCACGCCTTCAATGAAGATGCCTTCGCCGGTGTGATGGCGGCGGTCGAGGGCATGGACTGGAGTCCCTATGCCGGGCGGCTGATCCTGCTGGTCACCGACGCTGGCGCCCTGCGCAAGAACGATCCGCTGGGGCACACCCAGATGAACGAAGCCGAGGTGCGCGAAGCCGCCCTCAGTAAACGGATCAAGCTCTATGCGCTGCACTTGCGCACCGAGGCGGGCCGGAAAAACCATGACTTCGCCGAGCAGCAGTACCGCAGCCTGACGGCCGACGCCAACCCGCAGATCGGCGACCTGTACATTCCGGTGGCGGGCGGCGATGTCGGTCGCTTCGGCGATACGGTCGCCGAGATCGGCTCGGTATTCGCCGAACAGGTGCATCAGGCGCGCAACAACCAGCTGCCGAGCCTGCCGCCGCCACAGGGGGCACCGAGCGTCGCGAGCAAGGCCACGGCCATCGGCTACGCCATGCAGATGGACTTTCTCGGTCGCCAGTCGGCGGTCCGTGCACCGCAGCTGATCACCGCCTGGACCTCCGACCATGACCTGACCAACCCCTCGCTGCCGGCCTTCCAGGTCTGCGTGCTGCTGACCAAGCTGCAGCTCAACGACCTGCAGCAGTCGCTGAAACTGATCGTCGATGCGGCCCGCCGTACCCAGACCTCGCCCAAGGACTTCTTCCAGGAAATCGCCAGCGCCAGTGCCCACATGAGCCGCGACCCGACGCGGTTGAAGCAGGGCGGCAACCTGGTCGAAGGCGGCATCCTCGGCGAGTACCTGGACGGCCTGCCGTATCGCAGTAAATCGCTGACTATGACCCAGGACCTCTGGCTGTCCCTGAGCGTGGCCGAGCAGCAGGACTTCATCGACGAGCTGGAGTCGAAGATCCGCCTGTACGAGACTTTCCACAACGACAGCGCCAACTGGGTCCGCTTCGGCGAGGCCCAGCCGGGCGATGCGTTGTACCGCGTACCCCTGGCGACGCTGCCCTGATGCTCAAGCTCAGAGATATTCGCAAGACCCGCGGCGAGGGACCACAGCGCTACAGCCTGGTGGTGCCCCGGCTCGACCTGCGAGCGGGCCAGCGCCTGGCGCTGGTAGGCCCCAGCGGCAGCGGCAAGAGCACCCTGCTGGACCTGCTGGCCCTGGTGCTGTCCCCGGACCCGGGTGGTGTCTTCGAATGCCACGCCGACGACCGTACGCTGGATGTCGCCGGGCTCTGGCGCAGCGGCCGCCAGGATGTGCTGGCCGGGCTGCGCAGCCGGGTCATGGGCTATGTGCTGCAGACGGGCGGGTTGCTGGGGTTTCTCGACGTGCAGCGCAATATCGGCTTGTCGCGGGCGCTGCTCGGCCTGCCGGCCGATGCCACGGTCAGGCGCCTGGCCGAGCAGCTGGAAATCGCCGACCAGTTGCACAAGCTGCCGGCGGCACTGTCCGTGGGCCAGCGCCAGCGGGTGAGCATCGCCCGGGCCCTGGCCCATGGGCCGAGCATCGTGCTGGCGGACGAGCCCACCGCCTCGCTGGACCCGCTGAACGCCGAACGGGTCATGCAACTGCTGGTGGCCCAGGCCGAGGAGCGCGGCGTGTGCATCCTGGTCGCCACCCATGACGAGGCGCTGGCCCGGCGCGTCGGGCTGCAGCTACATCCCTTGCAGGTGCAGCGCGGCGCGGATGGCGGGGTCACCGCGACCCTGGCGGGAGGTGGCTGATGCGGCTTGCCCTGATGGCCCTGCTGGCCTGGCACGACTACCGCGCCGAGGTGCGCCTGTCGGTTTGCGCGGTTTTGGCCCTGGTCGCCGTGCTCGCGCCCTTGCTGGTGCTGTTCGGCCTCAAGTTCGGCCTGGTCACCACCCTGACCGAACGCCTGGAGCGCGACCCCGCCGTGCGCGAAGTGGTGCCCATGGGCGGCGGGCGCTTCAGCGCCCAGGCCATCGCCGAGCTGGCCGCGCGTCCCGAAGTGGCCTTCGTTGTGCCGCGTACCCGACAGATCGCCGCGACCGCCGACCTCTACCCGGACGCGGCCGGCCAGGCGTTGACGGTCGAGATGATCCCCACCGCCGCGGGCGACCCGCTGGTGGCGCCCACGCTGCTGCCCGATGCGCCGGATCAGGTACTGCTCAGCCAGCGGGCGGCGGAGAAACTCGGGGTCCAGGGCGGCGACATGCTGAGCGCCGCGTTCGGCCGTCAGGTCGGCGGGCGCCAGGAATACCAGCGCGTCCGCCTGCGGGTGCAGGGGGTCTTGCCACTCGCGGCCTTCCAGCGCGATGCGCTGTTCGCGCCCCTGGCCCTGCTGGAAGCCGCCGAAGACTACCGCGATGGCCTGGCCTGGCCTGGGTACCTGCCACAAGCGAACAGGGCGCGGGTGTATCCGGGGTTCCGTCTCTATGCCGCGGACCTGGACGGCGTGGAGCGCCTGCGCCGGTATTTCGCCGAGCGCCAGCTGGAAGTCGCGACCCAGGCCGGCGTCATCGCCCAGGTGCGCTCCCTCAGCCACAACCTGACCCTGGTGTTCTGGGTCATCGCCAGCCTGGCCCTGGCCGGGGCCTTCGCGGCGATGACCGCCAGCGCCCTGGCCGCCGTCGAGCGCAAGCGCAGGGCCTTGTCGGTGTTGCGCCTGCTGGGTTTTTCGACAGGCGCCCTGATCGCCTTCGTCGTACTGCAGGCGCTGTACACCGGGGTGTTCGGCCTGCTGCTGGCCTGGGGCTTGTACGGCATGGCCGAAACCGGGCTGAACCGGCTGTTCGCACCGGCGACGGGGGAGTTCGCCTGCCGGCTGCTGCCGGTCCACTACCTGCTGGCCCTGCTGCTGACGCTGCTCTGCTGCCTGCTGGCGGCGGCCTCCGGTGGCTGGCGCGCGGCGCGGATCGAAGCATCGGAAGGACTGCGCGATGTCTAACTGGCGGAGGGTTCTGGTCTGGCGGAGGGGCCTGGTCTGGCTGAAGGCTCTGGTCATGCTGGCGCTGGCCGGCGCGGCGCAGGCGCAGGACGCCCCTGCGGATAACCCGAAACCGCTGCCCGATGACCTCAGCCTGCCGCTGCCTTGCGAAGGCGAATTGGTGTTCCGCTACGTCTATGTCCTCGCCAAGGGCACCCTGGACGACCGTGAGGTCAATCTCGGCTATCCCTTCAGCGATGACGATCCGGGCTACCGGCAATCCTTCATCTCCGGTTATCGGCGCGACTACATCAACGGTCAGTTCGTCCTCGACGACCTGCCGGCCGACTGGCAAGCCCGAATCGCCCCGACCCTGCCCAAGAGTGAGGCCGACAGCCTGCTCAAGCCGATGTTCTATTTTGTCGGCAAATACGAGGTCACCGAGCGCCAATACGCCCTGGTCATGGCCCAGGAGGCGGCCTTGGCCGGGCAGGGCGAGGCACCAGCCTGCGCCCCCATGAGCGACATGTCCGCGCGCTTGCCCAAGGTCAAGCTGTCGCGCCTCGAGGCCGAGCGCTTTGCCGCGGTGTACAGCGCCTGGTTGCTCAAGTACCACCGCGACCGGTTGCCGGTCAGCGGCCGCGGCAAAGCGGCCGAGGACGGCGGGATGGGCTTCGTCCGCCTACCGACCGAAGTGGAGTGGGAATTCGCCGCCCGCGGTGGCCATGCGGTCAGCCGCCAGGCGCTGGAGGCGCGCTTGTTTCCGCGCAAGGTGCAAGGCAGCGACAGCGATGGCCCGCTAGGGGACTGGGCGGTGTTCAGCCAGGTCGCCGGGGGCACGGGGCAGGGCGCGCGGCTGTTGCCGGTCGGGCTGAAAAAGCCCAATCCGTTGGGATTGTTCGACGTGATCGGCAATGCCGCGGAGATGGTCCAGGAGTCCTTCCAACTGGTCCACGCCGGTCGCCGCCAGGGCAGTTACGGCGGTTTTGTGGTCAAGGGCGGCAACTACCTGGAAGGCGAGCTGACGCTGTTCACCGGCATGCGCCGGGAATACCCGCTGTTCGCCGCCGACGGCAGCGAACAGCGCAACGCCACCACCGGTTTTCGGGTGGCCCTGGGCGCGTTGTCGGCACCGCGCTCACGCTTTGATGAACTGTTCGAGCAGTGGCAGAAGGAAGGCCGCCTGGCGGGACTGACCGATGAAATCGAGGCTGCCGAAGACCCGACCCAGTTACTGGACAGTCTCATCGCCAGCAGCACCGACCCGAACCTGCAGGCCCGCCTAGCGCGGGTGAACGAAGAGCTCAAGCGCAATGTGTCGCTGATCGCCCGGCAGCGCGAGGAGGCCGCAGGCAACCTGATCCAGTCGGCGGCCCTGGTGGCCGAGACGGTCAACAACTACAACATTCGCCTGACCAACCTGAAGAAGGATCGCGATCAGGCGCGGGCCGCCCAGGACGAAGCCACCGCCAAGCTCTATGAAACGGCCATCGCCAATGGGCGCAGTGCGCTTGAGGGTGCCCTGGCGATCTACATCGACAACCTGGCGACCGGAACGCGCTACACCGACGAGGTGATCCAGACGCAGTTCCAGCGGACCCGGGAAGAGCTCAATCACAAACCGGTGCTGGGAAAAAGCCTCATGGCCCGTGCCACGCTTTTCGTCAGGCACGTGGGGCAGTTTCGCCAGCAGCACCGAGCCGATCCGGAGACGATCCTGAAGGAGCTTCTTGCCCCCTGAGCAGGGTGTCGGAACGGTCGTCGGTGGCGGCGAAGACCCGCTAGGCTGGATGTAGCATCGGCAGGCTTCGCTCACGTGGGACAGCGCTCACTCTGCGTCGAAGCCGAAACGCAATTGATACGCACAAAAAGGAGAGACATGACCATGGATACTTCACTCAAGAACTGCGCTTCGACCCTGGCTCGTACCCTGCCGTTGCCTGGCGTGGTCTGCTGCGCCCTGCTGCTGAGCGGATGCGCGGGCTTCGGGGCTCCAAGCTCGAAGGTCGCGGCCCAAACCAAGGTCGAGTACTACCCGCAATGCTATGAGCCGGTCAGCCAACTGCGCAGTTCCGACAAGTCGATGACCAAGTCGGTGGCCACCGGCGCGATTGCCGGTGGCCTGCTCGGCGGCCTGACCGGGGCCCTGGTCGGCAATAGCGGCGATGCCGGCCGCAATGCCCTGATAGGCGCCGCCGCCGGGGCCCTGGTCGGGGGCGCGACCGGCTACTACAGCGAACGCCAGAAGCAGATCAGCGACGACCGTGCGCGCATTGCTTCCTACGCCAGCGACTTCGACCAGAGTAGCGGCGAAATCGACCGCAGCATCAGCTACACCCGTACCGCGCAGAACTGCTACCAGCGCGAGTTCACCTCACTGCTCAATGCGCGCAAGACGAAGAAGATCGGCGACAGTGAAGGGCGCCTGCGTCTGGCCGAGATCGTCAGCGGCCTGAAGGAAACCAACGAGCTGATGGCCGCCGCGGACGGGCGTGCCGGCGAGAGCATCGATGTCTACACCCAAGCCTATGAGAAAGACCTGCAGACGGTCGGTGTGCAACGCCAGGACGTTGCTCAGGTGGCCGCCGTGAAGCCTCCGGCCGCCACCGATAAGAAGGCGGCCAGCAAGAAGGCCAGCACCAAGACAGCGACGAAGACGAATGTGCCCAAGGAAGCCGTCACCACCGAGCGCACCTTGCAGCAAGCCACGGCCAAGCGTGCGGAAGGCCAGAAAGTCGCCGCTCGTGGCCAGACCATGGTCAACGACGTGTGCAGCAACCCCGACATGGGTGACTGGGCACCGCCTGCCTGCTCGAAAGCCTGATGCGGGAAAGGGGGAGTGGGATCCTGTCTATGGCCATCGCCGGCAGGTATCTGGCTCGTCACGTTGATCGCCCGGTCGAGGACTCTGGCAAAGAGGTGGTGGGCCTCTTTCCAGGGTTTGGGTGAGCCGATTGGAAGCTCAATCTGTTTGACGACGGACACGCATCATCACGGGTGCCTGATCCAGAAGGCTTTGCATTTGTTCCAGAGCCTTGCTGTCCGCTCGACGGTAGCGGCAGGCCGTTTCGGTCAAGCTGCATGCCAGGACGATCGTGTCCTTTCAAAAGGTTAATACCCCGTCTCGGGAGGATGGCATCTGATGGTTAGCATCTTCCACACCATCAGTGCACCGGAACGGGCGGGCCATCATGGCGAAAAAACCTGCGGATATGGCGGTCGTCACCGGTCTTTTCCCTTTGATTTCAATAGGGCGGATGGCTAGATGCGAGTCTCGTTTCCCGCGCCATTGGCTTTTTTTGCGCGCGTGTTTCCGTTGTATGCATCTCGCCTACTTACCTCGATTTGCACTGCGAGCCACTTCACCTTGATGCGCTACGCGAGGCGAAGGATCAACCCAATTGGCCACTGGCCCACTTGCCAGTTCTGCCACCAGTCGTGTGGCCAACCCAAAAGAGAATCGCCTAAGCTCGGGAACGGCCGTGGCCTCCCAATACTGTGCCTTGAGCATCGGTCCCACGTAGCTCAGCCACGGGGTCGGTTGGTTTTCTTGATTTTGTACACGCAATTGCTCGTCCACCAGTATCCCTAAGCCACACGGGGCTTCACTAATCAGACCTTGTTCTCGCAAGGTATTGACGAGGGGATCATCGACTAGATGGATGTCGATATTGGGTCCAGTGCAATTTATGATCTTGCTTACCTTAAGGGATTCCGTTGTTTGGTCACGGCGTCGTTGGAAGTCGACAATCAGCGCCTTGCCCAGCAGCGCAACATTGCTCAGTCTGCCGGCATGAAGAACCAGTTGCCCGCTGTCCAGATGTTGTTGGAAGTGCTGGAACGTAACCGGAGCCAAGCGATGACGATGGATGTCCCACCAAGGTTGGACATGACGCAAAAATTGCCGTTGTTGCGCGCTATCCATGGCGCGCCAGAGTTTTTGTACCCAAGGGCGAAGGTCGTCGATCACGCCCCGCCAGTCGCCACCTTGGTGCTGATAGTCCTTGACCAACTGGCGGAGCTTCGCCATCAGTCGTCGGGGGGAGCCGCGTCCCAGGTATACAAGGCGAGGTAGAGGAGGTGTGGCGATAGGCAGGTGGCCCAAGGGCATCAGGCCGCGCCGAGACAGTAAATGGATCGGTCCGCGGTGGCCTTGCTGAAGCAGCACCAACGCCACGTCAATCGCCGTAAGGCCGGTGCCGAGTAGCAACACGGCGGAGTCCGGATCAGGTGGCAAGGGTATGGGCGCTTCCCAGGGATTATGCAGGTAGGTCTGTGAACGCAGGGTTTTATTCAAGTTGCAGCAGTCGGCGGGTGGGAAGTTACCAAAGGCGAGCACTACATGATCCGCCTTGAGCGTACTGCCATTCGATAGGTTGAGCTGGGCGCCTTGGCCATTAGGATGTAAATGTGTGACCTCCGCGACAAGCCGCAACAACGGCACGCTTGGATTCAGTCGTTCAGCTTCGTCGAGCACCTCGTTTAAGTAGCTGCCATAAAGACTGCGAGTAACAAACGAAGCATTGTCGACACCATGCTGTCGGCTTTTGCAAAACTTCAGGAAGTCGTCTGGCACGTCCTCCAGAGCACTCATTCTACCGACGCTTGCATTCAACAGATGGAGGGGGCTATTGGTGCCATAGGCCAGTCCTCGCGCCATGGCTCTTGTGCGGTTTATCAATATTATCTGCAGACCGGTGCAGCCGCTGCGCATGATCTGTGCCGCGGTGGCCACACCGCTAAAGCCAGCCCCGACGATAACCAGAGTCTTCATGATATTTACCCGTTGCTGATGTGCCGGCTAACCCCTGAGTCGATGATTCTGCAGGAACGCTTCAATGGTGTGCGCAGCCTGTTCGACAGAGGAGGTTGCGCTGTCGATCACAATGTCGGGAGACACTGGTCGTTCATAGGGTGAGTCGATTCCGGTGAAGTTCTTGATCAAGCCCTTTCGAGCTTTGGCATAAAGACCCTTGGGATCGCGCCGCTCTAAGACATGGAGTGGTGCATCAATGAATATTTCAATGAAGTCGCTGGGGTCGAACAGCGCTCTGGCCATGCGACGTTCCTGTTCGAACGGCGAGATCAGGCACACTAAGGTGATCACTCCTGCGTCCACCATCAGTTTGCCCACCTCGGCCGTACGCCGGATGTTTTCCTTACGGTCGTCATCGGCAAAACCCAGGTCGGCGGTCAAGCCTTGGCGAAGTCGGTCGCCGTCCAATAGACATGTATGCAGTCGGTTCACATGCAGGTTGGCCTGGACCCGGCTGGCAATACATGACTTGCCTGCGCCGGACATGCCGGTGAACCACAACAGAAGAGACCGGTGACCTTTAAGGTTGGACTGGTCCTGGCGTTCAATCTCGAAGCAGTGGGATACCAGATCCGGATTTGGATGGACCTTTAAAGGCAATGCCAGCGAAGAAGGCATGAGATATCTCCGTGGGGCTGATGACGGTCAGAATTCAATTACTGCGCGATAGCGCACTTCGTTGTTGCGCAGGGCATCCAGAGCTTGGTTGATTTGTGCCGCCGGGTAGGTTTCCACTAGAGGCCACACGTGATGCTCACTTGCAAACGCCAGCATCTGCAGCATGTCGTGACGCCCGCCGACGTTGGCGGTGCTGACGGTCAAGGTCTTGTACGTCATGGCCGCAATGTCCAATGTCACCGGGTTGGGCATTCCGGCAAAACACAGAGTGCCGTGGGGCCGCAACAAAGCCATGGCGCGAACCCAGTCTTGATCGTTGGAGGCAGTAATTAGCAGGAAGTCCAGGGAGTTCTCCTGGGCCTGCAACGTGGCCGGGTCCAAGGTGTGGAAGTAGCGTGCCCCCAGCTCCATGGCCTGATCTCTTTTGTCGTATGAACTCGACAGCGCGGTCACGGTGCAACCGAACTTGGCGGCGAACTGAATGGCCAGATGGCCGAGCCCCCCGATACCCAATACCCCGACCCGCATTTCCGGTCGTGTGCCGCGCAGCAGCGCGGTAAATACGGTTTGCCCTGCGCAAAACAGCGGCGCAGCCACATGAGAGGGTAGGGCTTCGGGGATCGCAAACACGAATCGTGCATCGCAGGTCAGGAAGTCGGCAAACCCCCCTCGATGACCATCACTGCACGTGGGGACCACGTTCGGGCAATGTTGCTCCTCGCCCTTCAAGCACCATTCACAGGCCAGGCAGGCACCCTTGTACCAGCCAACACCGACCCGTTGCCCTGGGGCAAGGTTGGCCACCGACGATCCGGTGCGGACCACCCGTCCCACCACTTCATGACCACAAATTTGCGGGTATTGGGAGGCTTCGCCCCAATTACCTTCGATCAAATGCAAGTCACTGGTGCAGGCCCCGCAATGGGTGACTTGGATCTCTACTTCATTAGCAGTCGGATCCGGACGTGAATAGGTGAAAGGTTCTAGTGGCGAACCCGGGCGATAGGCCGCCCATCCGGTGGTGGTGCGCGTCATGGGGTCTCTCCTGTGTAAAGGTTGAGCGCCGTGAGGTACTGCTGGGTCCATTCGGCATCGATCACGGGGCAACTCAGGTGGTCGAGTTGCAAAGGGGCCGGATGGTTGAAGTGGATAAAGTCATCGATGATCATCGGAAGGATCAGCAAGGTGCGTTGCAGGACGGTGTTGCCAGGTGACAGACTCCTGAGTCTGGCTTGCCATTCGGCTAGGGGAAGAGCGGCGAACTGGGCTTGCCCCACCAGCGTTTGCATCCAGGCGCAGAGTTGAACCCATTGGGTGTTCGGTGCGGGGTTGTACAGATGCTGGATCGGCGACGAGTCCATCACCGGGTTGCCGAGAGCGGTATGGACGAAAACCTGGGCGACATAATCTACTGGTGTCAGGTTCAGGGACCAGCTTCTTTCCTCTGGCCAGGCCTTGAGCGTAAGACAGCTGCGAATCATCAGACCGACATAATCGTCCGGGTTGATGGGGGAGGAGGCGTAGGCCCGAGCGGGGGCACTGATGTCACCGCATCGCAGGATGCTCAGCCTGATTCCCTGGTTTTTGCAGAACGCCATCGCCACCTGTTCGGCCACCAGCTTAGCTCGGTTGTAGCCCGTGGTCGGGACCGCCTCCGGCAGGGTCGAGGCGAACACGAGAGCGGCGCCGCCCAGCGCCGCCAGGTCGAGCATTTGAAGCAAACCGCCAACATTGATCTCGGCGAGGCTTGCATAGCGCTTGAGCCAGTTGACGTCAGCTGCGCAGTGAATGATGCAATCGACATCCGCGTGCAGCCGCTGGTAATCCTCGTCCGCCAGACCAAGCTGTGCTTGCCCCAGATCTCCGGCCAAGCCTTCGACCCGACCCAGCTCCGCCACCCGTCGCTGCGCGTGGGCCGAATCATTGGCACGCACCAGACATAGAATCCTCTCCACGCCTTGCGTCTGTTGTAACTCGCGGACGATCATGCGCCCCAGATACCCCGTTGCCCCCGTGACCAGGATTGTTCGTCGCGCTTTGCGTGGCGCTACGGGCGGCGCGGTTGCACTCAACCGGGTCAAGTACCGTTCGGCTTCGGCACTGATTGAAAAATTCGCTTCACGGATCGGCGCACCCTGAAGCCGATGAGTTAGCTGTTCAGTAATTCCTGCCAGGGTCGCGTTGCGAGTGATATCGACAATGGAAAGGTCAGACTGGAATGTGCGGTTGATGCGGTTCATCAAATCCAGCAACAACAGGCTGCCACCGATGTCGATAAAGTCGCTGTCCGGCCCTAAGGTGACGCCCTGGAGATTCATGCAATCGGCCCATAACTCAGCCACTTGGATTTGGAGTGGTGTCAGCGGCTGTTCGTTGTCTGGCAGGGGAGCCAGAGCTTGTTGAAGTAGCGCTTGTGCATTGAGGCGCTTCTGGCTGGCCCCAGCAGGGATCGAGGGGGCCAGAAAGAATGCCAGCGGCACGCTGAAGGCGGGCAGGTACTGGCCGGCCCACTGGCGTAGCGTGCTGCCGGGAGGTGGATGTCCGACATTGGTTGGTGTGACAAACGCGATCAGTTGTATATCAGGACCGTCACCCCGGGTAGTTACCAAGGCATTTTGCACCTCAGGATGAGACATCAAGACCCGTTCCACATCGGCACTGAAAATCTTGAAGCCACGCAGCTTCAAATGAGTCGTGGCGCGGCCCATAAGGTCGATACCGCCGGCCTCGGTCAGTCGTACAACATCGCCGGTTCGCAGCAGCCGTCGAGCCAGATCCGGCTGCACGATTGCCAGGGGATTGGTCACGAATGCCTTGCGGTTGGCGGCATCGTCCTTGAGATAGCCCGGGCTAAGTCCCGGACTGTTCACGTAAAGCTCGCCTTGCCCTCCCAGAGGAACGCATTCAAGCGTCGAATCTAATACGTACGCCTGGGTGTCGGGGGTAAAGTGCAAGCGACCGTCCGGGCTTGATAGCGCAACATCTCCGGCTTCATTCGAACCGTACAGATCCAGCACCAGGCATTGGGGCAGGTAACGTATGAGCTCCATGCGGGTAGCTGGTGGCAACTGTTCGCCGCTCAACCACAGGGTGTGCACGCCGGCAAAGGCCTGTTGGAAAGCACGCTTGTCCTGGAGCAAGCCCGCGACCAAGCTGGGAGTGATCATTAGTTGGGTGAGCCGGCCCTCCCGGACAAAGTTTCTCAGTGCCTGTGGGGCCAACACCATTGTGTCCGGGATCAGACATGCGACCGCACCACTGAAAATGGGGTAGTACACATAACCGGTCATCCAGGCATTGAGGCCAATGCGGTCTCCGGGTCTGATGTATTTTTGCCAAAAGGCCAGAGAGTCGAGGCGGCCGCTTTCATCGATGGTTACAACCTTTGCTGGTCCGGTGGTACCCGAGGTCAGCAAGCCATAGGCCAAGGTACCGAAGGGTTGCGCCCGAACTATTGGGGCCTCTCCGGTCAGGGCAGGCAGGTTGTCCAGCAGCAGGGTTCGATAGCTTCCAGGTAGTGCCTGGAGGGTACGTGCATCACCCACCACGACCACTGGCTCGAGGTTAGCAAGGGCCTTGGTAGTGCCGTCCACGCCATACCAATCAGCGATATCCAGGTAGGGCCAACCTAGCAGACTACAGGCCGTCATGGTGACCAAGGTGCGCAAGTCCCTGTCCAGGCGAATGGCGACCCACCCAGCCTTAGGACAGGTCTGAGCCAGGCGTTCGGCCAAGCGACAAGCATGATCATTGAGGTCTCGGGCGCTGAGACTCTGCTGGGGAGTGATAGCGACGATGCTGTCGGGGGCGTCTTGTAGCAATGCGGACAGGTGTTCGTTCCAAGACAGTTGGGGATAATTGGTTTGGCAGTTAAGGCGATTGGTCGCGATCTGCAACTCCCGGCTGAGTTGGGTTGCCGCATGTACGCTCTGAGCAATCAGTGAGTTGACTTCATCCAGGTTCGGGTTGAATCGATCAACAGCAACCAAGGGGACCTGTGTCTGCCGTGCTTGCAGACTGTCCGGGCCGATAAGGCATAGCAGACGACTCCCCAGGTGTTGCACGAACCCAAGGGAAATGGGGTCTTCATCGGGTACCAGCGCCACCAGAGGTAAAGCTTGCAGTAGTTCGACCTCCCGGGTGATTGCATCAAAGTGGGACGGTTCGGGCTTATCCCATAGCCATACGGCATAGTCATCGAGCAGGTGCGCTGCCCATTGCAGGGCGCGTATTTGCTGTTTCTTCGTCGAAACAATCAACAACACTTGCAGGCGTGCAGCGGCCGGCTCATATAGACAATAGAGGTGGTCCGGCGTGGATGTCAGGCGTTGCCAAGTGGCTGCCAGCTGGAACAACTTGTAGATGGACTGTTTGTTCCGTGCCGTGCGTTCAACCGCTTCCGGGAACATCATCGCAGGGTGCGCCACTTGGGCGAAGCCGGAGGAGCGCTCGGCATCGTCATGCCAGCCTTTGAAAAACTGCCATTGTTCGACCTTTTCCGGTGCCCAGCTCAACAGACGGGGTGAAAAGTCGATGCCAGCAAAATCGCAGAAGCGCATCAAAGTGCCTTGAGGATCGCTCATTAAGTCGGCATCGCTGTCCAGGTACAACACCTGACTAGAGTCGCAATGTCCAAGCACCAGATCATGAATGCGCGCTAACTCATCGAACCCTGATTCGTCAGCATCAAAATAGGTGGTGCCGCCGCTCTGACTGACCCGGTAAAGCGACTGCATGACGTCCAGTGGTCGGCGCACCAGAAATACATGTTTGAATCCCGTCAGCCACGCACCGTTGATGGCCTGGAAATCGAAGAAGTAGGCGATCTCCTTGGAAAACTGCAAGCGCTGGGGCGGAGCAGGATGTTCACACAACAGTCCCATCGCCTCGGTGTAACCAGTAATGCCGGGCAGTCCATGATCGGTCTGACGGGTATGTTCGATTAGCACATGCTTGTCCGGAAAATGCCGCGCCAGGAACGGCTCAGACAGTCGCTCATGCAGAACCCTGACGTCCGGGTGCTGCATCACGGCCCGTTCGAAAGCAGTAGACCGGCTCCGGGAAACGGCCCATAGAATCACATTGGGCAGGGGATGAGGTGACGTCAGCATAAACAGCTCCTTGGTAAGGCCTGTGCATGTGAAGTAGTCAGCGTTTGGCAGCGGGGTTTTTCAGCAGGATGAAGCCTGAGAGCAAGATAAGGACAAGGCCAGCAGCGGTCCGGCCGTTGAGCATTTCATTGAACAGCAGGGCGCCCCAGGCAATAGCGAAAATCAAGTAGGTGTAGTCGAACGCGCCGATGATCGATGTCTCGCCGACCTGATAGGCTCGGGCGATACCGGTACTGACCAGCACCATCAGAATTGCCAGAAGGACCATCACCCACCAATCGCTAACGTTCATGGCCGACCAGTCTCCTACCAAGAACCTCATTCCCTCATCAGAGGGGAAATGCGGGCCGGTCTGCGCTACCACCATGCTGCCCGCGATACCGATCAGCAGCAGTGCAATATTCAGTGTCAGAGCCAACTGCATTGGTTCCTCGTTGGCGCATTTACCCTTGGTCACGACCATCGCCAGCGCATACAGAATGGCCGCGAGAATTGGCAATAATGTCCATGTGTTGAAATCATCGGCGCTTGGCCCGAGCGTCACCACCACCCCCACAAACCCCAAGACAATGGCGAGCCATTTGCGCGAGGTGACATTCTCTTTCAATGAGATTGCCGAGAACAAAGCGATAAACAGCGGTGTCGTATAGATTGCCAACGCGGCAATGGTCAGGCTGATGAAGGGTAGTGCGCCGTAAAAAGCGATCCACATCAACGCAAGTAGCAGGCTTCTTATCCCCACCCAAAATGGGGAAAGCGGCCACAGTTGCGTTGCGCCGCGACGGTGGACCAGCCATGCCACCAGCATGCCTATGGCCAGGAGAGAGCGAATCACATACAACTGCCACATCGAGGTATCGGCACTGGTTGCCTTGATAATGGCGTCTGACACCGACAACAAAAACACTGAACCCACGACAATGAGGATACTTTGTCGGTTCTCGGCGGCCGTAACAGTTGTACTTGCTGACATGACTTTTCCTTATGTGATCGGCCTTGAGAATACTGATTGAGCGCTGGTTGTATTTAAAGTGACTTATGGTTACGCAGAAGGAATGAAAATTATGGATAATTTCAAACGCTTACTACCTCCACTTTCCAGCCTTGTTCCTTTTGAAGCAGCGGCCCGTCTAGAGAGCTTTTCCAAAGCCTCCGAAGAGCTGCATCTCACCCAGGCAGCGATCAGCAAGCAGATACGCTCCCTGGAGGAATTTCTTGGTGTGGCCTTGTTTATCCGTAGAAACCGCGCCGTATTTCTGACTGCCGCGGGTGTTGAGTTTCGTGACGCGGTACGCACGGCATTTCTGGGAATTGCGTCCCGGGCTGAAGACTTAAAAAAAGGTCGCGATAACAGTGAAGTTGTTCTTGTGGTTCAACTTTGCGAAGCCTTCTACTGGCTGACACCTAATATTCCATCACTTCATAAAAAGTACCCGGATATAGAAGTTCGCCTTAACGCTTCCACCCAACCTATTACCGAAACTGCTGAAAAGTTCGATATTGCTATCCAGACCTCAGGCCGAGCATTCGGCGATCACACGGCGCTGTTCACCTTGAGTGATGAAGTGTTTCCAGTCTGCAGCCCTCGATACTTAGCATCTTTTGCCACCCAGCCGCCGAGTCTGGAAGACCTGGCTGACTTGCCCCTGCTTCACCACGTCGCCGTACCGCAAGACTGGAGCACCTGGAGCGATTGGCTCAGTGAGTTCCGCATCAAGATAGGGGAGCCCAAGGGCAAATTCTTCGACAGTTATCCGGTCATGATGCAGGCCTGTGTCGAGGGCTTTGGTTTTGCTCTGGGGTGGCGCCGTACCAGTGAGAAAATGCTAGCCAGTGGTGAGCTGGTGCGGCCTTTCTCCGAGTCGGTCCATCTGCCGGAGGCCCTCAGTGTGTATAAATGGCGCGACACCAACCTCAGCCCACCGGCCCGTCAGTTGCTGGACTGGCTAAAGTCATCCTTCAGTGATTGAGCCAGCGCTGGCCGTCTGTAGCAGACCCAGTGCAGTCAGGGTTTTTCTCTGGATATCGTGTACGGCATGTTCGCTATTGGCACCCAGCCCCGGATCGACGATAAAGCGACCCTGGTGATAACCATCGCTGTTCAAACCGCGTTGTACGCTGGCACATAGGGGAATATCTTCCTCCCGGATCACGGCGACGAAGTCGATGACTTCCTCTTCTTCCCGGCAGGGGGTAGCGGTAGCACAGTACCACTCGACCACTTGCAGGGTTTTATCCACGGCGATAGGCACGTGGTGCAACACATTCATGTACCCCCCTGGATAGACTTCCAGACAAAAGTTCGGCCATAAATACCAGGCCCCGAACTGCCGGGACTGAGGTGATGTTTGCTTCATCGTATAGCCCTGGTTGGCGCCACTGTCACTGCTGATATGCGCGTGATAGTGCTCGTGGATCGTTAGGTGGTAACTCTTGAGGTCAAGGGTGGCCGTCGAGAGGGTGGGGTGGCACATCGGGCAGTGATAACACTCCGAGTAATTCTCCACGGATACTTTCCAGTTGGACTGAACACTGTAGTCCTTGGAGTAGGCGTGGAACAGTTTTTCCGGCGCGGGAGAAAAGGCTCGGATTGACTCTTCAAGACCAGGCAACAAAGCCTGCATGGACGCAGCGTGCGGATCGAAGTTGATAAAGATAAAGCCGCAAAATACCTCTAGTTGTACCGCTGCCAATTGAACCTGATCAGTGCAGAAATCCTTCAGGTGTTCGGACTTACGGGCGCTGATCAACTGCCCTTGAGTGTTGTAGCTCCACGCATGGTAAGGGCAGGTCAACAGTCCGGGGACGTGGCCGCTGCCTTCTACTAGCCGGTGGGCGCGATGCTGACAGACATTGTGAAAGGCTTGAAGCGAGCCGTCCTTGTCTCTGACTACCAGGGCGCTTTGTCGACCGAGGTCGCGCACGTGGTAGTCGCCTGCATTGGGAAGGGCCGAAACGTGGCACACGTACTGCCAGGTCCGGGAGAAAATCAGTTCCATTTCCCGGTCGAAGAATCGACTGTCGACGTAGTGCTCGCTGGGCAATGTGGAGGATGCAAACGGGTCGACGTCGAACCCGCGAGGCTGGTGCAAGGATAAAGGAGCGCTGGACATGGAGCCTCCATGAATCAGTTTGAAAGTCAGTGAAGATCAACTGTACTGGGCGATGGGACATTCGAACTGCCGTGGATCAAGCGTCAGCCCTAGACCCGGGCTGTCGTGCAGGTAGGCACGGCCCTGGCGGATATCGAAACTGCCTTCGGCCAATTGCACCTCGTGGTGCCGACAGCAATTCCAGCTGGCGCGATGAAAGCGGCGAGGCGTCGAAGCGGCCAGGTGCATTACCGCACTGTCGGAAACCTGCGTACCGCCTACATCTTCGATGTTCATTCGGATGCCGTGGTGAATGCAGAAGTCCCGCATTTGCCGGGCCTTGGTCAAACCGCCGACTCGGCCAATTTTTAGCCCGATCAGTTGGGCGATATTCTGGCGCTGGGCCTGTACTAGGTCGGCGAAGGTGACAATGGACTCGTCGAGAATGATCGGGTTGCGGGTCAGTTCACGCACCGCCCGGCACTGGTCCATGGACTCGCAAGGCTGTTCAAAACATACCGTTGGGTCCGCCACGCTGTTCATCACGGCGACGGCCTCGGCGACCGTCCAGGCGCGATTGACGTCGAAGGTGATGACCTCGCCGGGCACACGCTGGTCGAGCAGGTATTTGATCTGCGCCACGTCATCGTCTATACCGGTGCCGACTTTGCAGGAGTGGGTGCGATACCCTTGATTACGGGCACGCTCCAGATGCGCCATCATCTGTGCGGCATCATCGGTGGGAATGCTGCTTTGCAAGGCGACCGAGTCCTGGAATCGGCCGCCGAGCAAGGTGTACACCGGTAGTTGGCAGTGCTTGCCTAGAATGTCCCAGCACGCTAGGTCAATCGCAGCTTTTACATAGGGATGACCCGGTAGCATTACATCCATGCGTTCATTGAGCTGATCCAGATGCAAGGGATTTTCCCCTAACAGGTGTGGCGCCAACTCATCGATGCCGGCCCGTACACCCTTAGCGTAGGCCGGAAGGTAGGTGGCGCCCCATGGGCAACTTTCGCCGACGCCTACCAGGCCGCTGTCGGTCGTTACCAAGACGATCGTGGTGTCAAGTGAGGCATATTGCAGTCGGCCACCGCTGAGGCTGTATTTTTCCTTGAGTGGCACATCGAATTGAAAGACCTTGATAGAGATGATCTTCATTGAGTGATCGCTCCCTTGTGCAGGGTATGGCCGACATCTCTGGGTGGGAATGGGGAGCCCAAGATTGAGTGTCGAAAGATTTGCTCGATGACGGTCAGCCGCAGCGCCTGCAATTGTTCGCCTACCGCTGCGATGCTGTCGTAGCATGGTTCATAGGTGTCTAGATGTTCAGCCACCCAACTGGGGCCGCAACTCCAGTTCACTACCTGCTCGACTAGTGAGGCAGACAGTCCCATGGCGGTGCCAATTTCACTGGCTTCGTCCAGGATGATCTTATTGACACACGCCAGGAACTCCACCAGGTGTGAGGCCAGTTTGATCTTGTTGTTATCGGTGAAGGTGATGCCGGAATGAAACGTCTCCGGAAGTACCGGGGTGATACGTCCGAGGGTGTCCTCAACAAAAGCACCGTTGTGGCGGTAGTTGCGGTTGGCCCCGTAAGGCGAGGGTGCCTGGAAATCGGGTAGCGCCAGGCGTATATCGTTTTCCCGTTCGCTCAGTGCTGCCACTTTGACGTGGTTGTCCTGGGTGTCGAATAGTGCACCGGCTTGGCGATAGCGCTGGGCAATGATGCGCCCTAGCGGCATGGCTATCCCCAACTCATCGGCCAGCGCCTCGGTGAGATTCATGTCTTTGACGGTGATCTCCAAGGTGCAGGAATGATCGTAGCTGGCGTCGAGCATGAAGGGAGTCAGTTGATTGCTGACAAAGCAGTTGCCTCGCGAGACCTTTACGAAATCCCAAAGCCAATGCAGCGGAATGTCGTTGGCTCGGGCCAATACCAGTAATTCGGCCCAAACCGCGGTGGCGGCATAGAACAGTAAGTTGGTGAGCAACTTGACCGACTGCCCGGCGCCGATCTCACCCACATAAAATGACTTGCGGCCCATAGTTTCAAGCATGACTTGGCTCAGTCGATAGCCGCCTTCATCACCCCCGATGTAGAAGCACACATTGGCGAAATCCACTCCCATGTGGGATAGGTTGCTGACTGGCGCTTCCAGGCTGAAGATTTTCTTTCTCCTAGCCAGCGCAGCGATGTGACGGGTGTTGTGATAGTCAGTGGTTGAGGTGTCGATCCACACGGTATTCACCGTCATTCCGGCCAGCGCACCGTCTGGGCCAGTCATGGTCTCAAGCACATGGTGAGGCAGCGGCAGGCAGGTCACGACAATCTGGCAATTGCTAGCGCACAACGCGGGGGTGGCTTTCCAATGAGCCCCCAGGTCGATGATCGGACGGGCGTGTGTAGGGTCAATGTCATACACCTGAACTTCATAGCCGGCGTTCAACAGGCGTTCTATCAAGGGGCGGCCCATATTTCCGGTGCCAATAAAGCCGATTTTCGGCGCAGCAGCTTGCATATCAATTCTCCTGCATGGGCGGATTCAGGCGAACTCACGGGCCCTACCGGCGCCTTGGCCAGATACCCAGATTGAGTTGAAGTTCTCGAGCATCATCTGCTGGCAGGCGACGACCTGGTCACCGCCTATAGGGGTAAAGACAGCGTCGATGTTCGGATACAGGAAAAATGGCAGTGACACCCTACCGTCGTCTGCACGATGCATTACCTGGTGAGGTGTGCTGGTGAACAGGCCATTGCTCCACTTCATCAGCATGTCCCCCAAGTTGACCACCACCTCGTTGCCCCGAGGCGGTACGTCAATCCAGCGTCCCCGAGAAAAAGCGCTGAGGGCGCAGGCGTCATTGGCATCTTGAAACAGCAGAGTAAACATGCCGTTGTCGGTGTGTTTGCCTGCGCCACTGCATTGAGGTGGGTAATACAACGCCCGTTGAATCAGGACTGGATCGGAAAAAAAAGGCTCGAAAAACAGTCTGTCCAGTCCTAACGAAAGTGCCAGGCCGCGCAGCAGCGGGGGTAGTACTCTGGTCATAACTTCATTCTGCAGGGCGAGCATCGCCTTGGCGAAACCTGGAGCTTGTGCCTCGTTGGGTAGCAAGTTCGGGCCAGTGAAGGGCCTATCACAGGCTGGTGCTTCCCTGCCCATGTCGAAGTGCTGCTTATGGTCCGGGCCGGTCGGGGCATGCAAGGTTTCCCCGAAGGTATGCACATATCCTCGGCAGGTATTGGGATTGACGAGTTGGCGATCTTGGGAAAACAGATTCTTCGTCCTAAGCGGCAGCGCAAAGAACCGCCGCGCCGCGATTAATGCGTCATCTATGAATGACGGATTAATTCCGTGGTCGGTTAGATAGAAGAATCCATCATTAATACAACAATTACGCAGTCGGAAGATTTCGCTCTGAGTTTGGAGTGAGTCAAGTTTTTCAAGTGAAATACTATTCAGGGCGTCCATGCTCGACTCCTGTTTATTTGGTGACTTCAAACGCCAAGTAGTTAGCGTGAACATTATCCAGGTAAGGAGCGTTCATTAAAGATGGCAGAGGAGTGAGGTGTTTGGAACTTACCAGGTTTGTCAGTAACTCTTCGAAGTGTTCTGTTTCATAAAACGTGCAGCGTGTGCTGAACAGAAGGAGCCCGTTTGTAGAAGTGATTCGGATAAGTTCGTGGATGGCCTCAACGGGTAAGTGCCCCTCGATAAACGCCCCACAGCACAAGGTTGCGTCATAACTATTTTCAGCGATAAGAACATTAGTATCAGTGAGGTCCACACCGCCGTAGAGCGCTTTATAAGCTTGGGTTTGACGCGCCAGATCAGTCATAGCAGGTGAAAGATCGCAGCCATCTATAGCTTGGAAGCCGCGCTGTGCCAGCTGCTTTCCCACGAGCCCAGTTCCGCAACAGGCATCCATGATACGCAAGGGGGGGCGTAGTTCTGCAGTTGTAAAATTTGTTTTTTTAATTAAAGATTCGAAAAGATCACTGAGTATGCTGGGTCCGCAATAGTTTTCTTCGGACACATCGTTGTCATAATCGGCTGCCCATGTTTCGTAATAATTTTTCAGGAGAGAGTAATCGCGATTGAAGTTTAGCGCCCGGTTAACCGACGTAGTCGGGAGGAAGTTTGAGCTTTTTATCGCGTGGTTTCCGCTGGCCATTCTGTATTCTCCGGAAAATTGTTTTTCAGGTTGAATTAGTCATGGTGACTGCGCTGGTTGTCCATTTTTGTTCGCAGGCTGCTGTGCTGTAAAGGTCGAATAGATGACTTCTTCTTCAATTTGCCCTGCATGGTTAACCGGATGTTATGCATGCCTATTTGTTTACCGGTCCGTCTGGCGGATATCTTTGGTGCAATACTCTCTTATGACAGTGCGATCGCCGGGCGCTTGTAGTCGGTACTGTTAGCCACTTAACTATTGGGGCTGATTGTGGAGCAGCTGACTCAACGCTTGTGTTGCTGCCAGCGGCCCCAGACCGATGAGCAATGACATCAGATTTTAATGGATCGGACGCCAGCTGCGAGTCTCGTTTCCGCTCCAGTTATGTATGGCCCCATGGGGCACTGGCACGCACGCTATAGCAGCATCGACGACTCTTGACTGACCCCATGACGCAGCACCTGGGCGAGCATCGCGAACCCATCATGTAGTGCCTGATCACCGCCAGAGGCGTTACTGACGCTCGCGCGGACGAATTGTGGAACTGTGCCTTTACCGATGCTGAAGGCATCTGCGATCGAGATCAGGTGATTGCGCTGGCGTAGTGAATGCTCGATTTCCGATGCGCGCCAGGGAGCCGGTACCTCGATCCAGAAGTGAGGGCTGTATTGATGGGTTCGGTAGGTCAGTCCTTGCAGTAGTTTTTCGACCGCCTGCTTACGGCGCTCCATTTCCGCTATCTGCTGATGCAACAGTGAGCGTGCAGTGCCATCTTCAATCCAGAGGCAGGCGATCTCATGGGGCAGTGGCGAGGCCATCCAGCAGCTGTTGCGAATCGCTGCGGCGTGGCGCCCTACCAATGCCTGCGGTACATGGACATATCCAGCCCGAAGCCCCGCGGCTACTCCTTTGCTCAAGCTGCTGATGATGATCCCGCGCTCAGGTGCGTACATGCTGATTGGTATTGGCCTGTCCTGCATCAGCACGCCATGGGTTTCGTCCTCGATGATCAGCACATTGTGTTCGCGGCATATCTGCGCAATTTCTTTACGGCGTTCGGGGCTGAGAATCGCTGTCGTCGGATTCTGTATCGTCGGCGTGCAGTACAAGGCGGAGACTCGATTGATGCTGCAAATCTCAGCAAGCGATGCAGGGATCAACCCTTCCTCATCCATTTCTATACCCAGGACCTTGATACCCAGAAATCGAGCGACGCTGATGAGGCCTGGATAGGTGAGGTGTTCTGTGACCAGCGTGTCTCCAGCACGCAGCATTGCAATGAGGACGGTCAGCAGGCCGTGCTGGCTGCCATTAACGCAGAGGATCTGCTCGGCCGATGACCTGAAGTTGCCATGCGCCAGCCATTGGGCGCCCGCTTGCCGGTGGCGCTGAATACCCGTATCTGGCGTGTAGAGCATCAATTCCTGCAGCCGCTCCACATCTCCTGACAACTGCGCCATTGTGCGCGCCAGCAGCGTGGCTTCCATTCCGGGGATGTGCATGTTGCGACTCATATCGTGGCATTCATCCGGCGCCTCGATGAAATTGCGGAAGCCGACATCGCGAGGACGTTCCTGCTCGCATGCACGAACAAAGGTGCCATCGCCCACCCGCGCCATGACCAGCCCCATGCGCTCCAATTCTGAATAGGCTCGACTGACTGTTCCGGCAGTAACGCCAATCTTGTCGGCAAGGATGCGATGTGGCGGAAGTTTGAGGCCTTGTCCGATAGCGCCGTTGTTGATGGCTTGCTCTATGCCCTGAGCAAGCCGCATGTACTTAGGCCCAGGGCCATCTCGTAGGGCATTTTTGAAAATTGAATCGGTGTCAATAACGGGTTTGACAGACATATTTTCCTCAAATTAACCTGATATCGAGTCAATGTATTGAGTTGATAAGAATATTCTTGTGAATAAATCAGATCAATCTTAAATAACTTACCTTAAGAGCCAAATAAAAACATGTCAATTAGCGTGGGAGTGCAGGATCAACCTGCAGCAGGGAGATGGATGGCGGGCTTGGTCACCACATTGCTCTTTCTTGTGGTTTGTCTCATTTGGGGGACCACATGGCTTGGCATCAAGATAGCGGTGGAGAGCGTGCCACCACTGACATCTGCAGGTTTGCGTTTTTTGATCGCCTTTCCGCTGTTCCTCGGGTTTGCGTGGGTACGGCGCGAATCGATATTTTTCCCCCGCAAGAACTTCGGGTTTTTCATCTTCGTTACCCTGTGTTACTTCAGCTTGCCGTATTACCTGCTGAATTACGGCGAGCAGTATGTTGCTTCCGGGCTGACGGCACTTTTGTTCAGCAGCATGCCGGTCTTCATCCTGATCTTTTCGTCCATCTTCTTGAGAGAAAAGATATTTTTTTCGCAAGTTGTCGGCATAGCCATTGGCTTCGGCAGCTTGTTCATGATTATCAAGACACAGGGGCTGCATCTCGATTACTCGGAGCTTTTCGGAGTGATCGCTATCCTGATCGCGGCGGTGATGCACGCTCTTTGCTATGTCATTACCAAGCAGAGAGGTGCCGAGATAGGGGTCATTACATTCAATACTCTACCGATCGGCATTGCCGGGCTGGGGCTGTTCATGACTGGCTTGGTGCTGGAACATCCCGATCTTGCCAGCGTGACGCAGCGCTCCTGGCTGGCATTGACCTATCTCGGTCTGCTGGCTTCCGTGGGCGGCTTCATTGTCTACTTCTTCCTGCTCAAACGCTTGAGCCCAGTAATTCTGTCGTTCGTATTCATCATCTTTCCAGTATTCGCCGTCCTTATCGGCGCCTGGTACGAAGGCACGCCCATCTCTCGACAGTTGATCCTCTATTCGCTGTTGCTGCTGGCAGGCTTTGCCATCACCAAATTGCCGGTAGAACGGCTTCGCGGATGGCGCAGATAACCAATCTCTGGCCCGCAGCCCTCCGATCGAAATCAGCCGCTTGCAGATAGAAGCTCCTCCTCCCGCGTACCTGTTATCCGCTACGAGCACACCGCTGGTCATCGCAAGGCCGGCCGGCCAATCCAGTAACTAGACTCATCGGGATACCCAGGCGCTGCGCGCACTGCAGCTGTCGCTACCGACAATCGGATTCTCCAGGGCGGAGCAGGTGTGCGGCGAACCTGTCGCGCGCCTGGAAAGCCTGTCCCGGCATTCCGCGGCGCCCCTGCTGCAGCCACCTACAATCCGCCCACTATGGCGCCAATAGCCCGTACCAGAGCCCTCCGGTCTCCAAGCCGCGGGGCTCTTGCGCGTGCTCGCGCGCCGGGCCGTTGCCGGGGGCATGCCGGTTGTCCGAGGCGAACCGGCCAATGGCTGCGCGCAGCTGTTCGGCATGATCTAAGCTCCACAAAGGCTGGCCTTTCGAGCAGAGGTTTCAATGCAAAGCACACCTGAAAACAGTCTGAAAAATGCGTTGAAGGTCTGTAGAGACAGCTTTGTTTTCGTCGGCTTTTTCAGTTTCTTCATCAATGCGCTGATGCTGGTCCCGACCTTCTACATGCTTCAGGTGTATGGACGGGTGATGACCAGCGGCAGCCTGACCACCCTGGCCATGTTGACGCTGATCATGACCCTGCTGGTGATCACCCTCGGCTCCCTGGAATGGGTTCGTTCGCGCATCATGGTCCGGGTCAGTACCCGGCTGGATGTGCTGCTCAGTCGCCAGGTCTACAAGGCCAGTTTCAAACGGGCCCTGGACAGCGGCGGCATGGATGCCTCGGCCCAGTCGCTCAACGACCTGACGGGCTTGCGCCAGTTTCTATCCAGCAGCGGTCTGTTCGCCTTTTTCGACGCGCCCTGGCTGCCGATCTATATCGCCGTGATGTTCCTGTTCCACCCCTGGTTCGGCTGGGTCGCGACGGGCAGCGCGCTGCTGTTGATAGTGCTCGCCTTCGTCAACGAGAAGCTCACGGGGCCGGTACTGGCCCAGGCCAACAGGGAGCATATCGGCGCGACCCTCCATACCACCAAGAACCTGCGCAACGCCGAAGTCATCGAGTCCATGGGCATGCTGGAAACCCTGATGGATCGCTGGGGGCGCCGGCAAAAAAACGTTCTGCTGCTGCAATCCCTGGCGAGCGACCGGGGCGGCATGGTCACCACGCTTTCGCGAACTTTCCGCCTGCTGGTGCAATCGCTGGTGCTGGGCCTGGGGGCCTACCTGGCGGTGGACCATCAGGTGGGGGCCGGCCTGGTGTTCGCCGGGGCCGTGCTGCTGGGGCGGGCACTGGCGCCCATCGACCTGATGATCGGCAGCTGGAAGGGCTTTATCGCGGCCCGTTCGCAGTACAACCGCCTGAACGACATCCTCGGCAAGCAACAGGCGCAACCCGAGCGTCTGTCCTTGCCGGCGCCCGAGGGCCAGGTGCAGGTCGAGAATCTGTTTGTCGCGGCGCCTGGCTCGCACACCCCGATCCTCAAGAACATCAGCTTCAGCGTACCGGCCGGTTGCGTAGTGGGCATCATCGGCCCGAGCGCCTCAGGCAAATCGACCCTGGCCAGGGCGCTGATCGGCGTCTGGTCGCCGCAGAATGGGGTGGTCCGGCTGGATGGCGCGGACATCAGCGCCTGGGACAAGCATGAGCTTGGCCCGTATATCGGTTACCTGCCCCAGGACATCGAATTGTTCGAGGGCAGCATCGCCGAGAACATCGCCCGCTTCGCCGAGATCGATTCGGCGAAGGTCATCCAGGCCGCCAGGACCGCTGGCGTCCACGAAATGATCCTGCTGTTGCCCGATGGCTACGACACCGTCATCGGCAGCGAGGGCTTCATGCTCTCGGCAGGGCAGCGCCAGCGCATCGGGCTGGCCCGCGCGCTGTACGGCAATCCGCGGCTGATCATTCTCGACGAACCCAATTCCAATCTCGACGAGGTCGGCGATCGCGCCCTGGCGGCCGCCATCGGGCAGATCAAGCACACCGGCGCGACCCTGTTCGTGATTACCCACCGCACCAACATCGTGTCGCAACTCGACCGGCTGCTGGTGATGAAAGCCGGGGTTGTCGGCCTCTACGGGCCGCGCGAGGAAGTGCTGGCCGAACTCAGCGGGCAGCAACCGCCGGTACCCAAACATGCCGGGCCAGTACCGGTGGTGACCAACGTGGCATCGATCGATGCCCGCAAGGACGATGGCGGTGAATCCTATGCCTAGTCGTCAAATCGAAAGCTTTTCCGACCTGCCGGTGTCCGATCGCAAGGCCCACCGCCTGGGCATGGGCATTGTCGGCGTGACCTTCGGCCTGTTCGGCACCTGGGCGGCACTCGCGCCCCTGGACGGTGCCGCCTACGCGCCGGGGGTGGTCACCGTGCAGACTTACCGCAAGACGGTCCAGCACCTGGAAGGCGGCATCGTCAAATCGGTGCTGGCCCATGATGGCGACATCGTCAAACGTGATGATCCGCTGATCATCCTCGACGATGCCCAGCTGCGCTCCGAGTACGAGGCGACCCAAAGCCTGCTGAGCGCGGCCAGGGCCATGGAGTCGAGGCTGATTGCCGAGCGTGATGGGTTGCCGGCGATCGATTTCGGGCCGGTGATCGATCCCGCCAATGTGCGGGGAGAGGAAGCGCGCCAGGGCGAGACCCAGGTATTCAACGCACGGCGGGGCTCGCGGCTGGGCCAGATATCGGTGCTGCGCGAGCGCATCGGCCAATTGCACCAGCAGATCAAGGGCCTGGAGTCGATGATCGCGGTCAAGGTGCAACTCGAGAAATCCTACAGCGGTGAAATCGGCGAATTGTCCGAGCTGCTCAAGCAGGGGTTCGTCGACAAGCAACGCCTGCTCGAGCAGGACCGTAAGCTGGGGATGCTCAGGTCGGAGGTGGCCGATCACCGTTCCACCATCGACAGGACGCGCCTGCAGATCAACGAAACCCAGCTGCAGATCCTCCAGGTCGACAAGGATTTCGATTCCGACGTGGCCAAGCAGCTGGCCGAGGTGCAGACCAAGATCTACGACCTGCAAGAGAAAACCTCGGCCCTGGAAGACCGCCTCAGCCGTATCGTCATCCGCGCCCCCGACGCGGGCATGGTGATTGGCATGACGGTGCACACCATTGGCGGTGTCGTGCGTTCGGCGACTCCCTTGCTGGACATCGTGCCCTCGGTGTCGGAACTGGTCATCGAGGCCCAGGTGGCGCCGGTGGACATCGACCGTGTCGCCATCGGCAAGCGTGCCGATATCCGTTTCGGCGCGTTCAAGAGCTCGACCACGCCGGTGATCGAAGGCGAGGTCAGCAGTGTCTCGGCCGACCGGCTGACCAACGAAAAGACCGGGGCTGGCTATTATCTGGCGCGGGTCCGGGTCACCGAGCACGGCGTGCGTACCTTGGGGGAGCGCAAGTTGTTGCCGGGGATGCCGGCGGACGTGTTGATCGTCACTGGGCAGCGCACGCTGTTGCAGTACCTGATGCAGCCGGCCCGGGATGTGATGTCTCAATCAATGATCGAGGAGTGATCCGTGGGAGCGTCGTCAATTCTGCTAGGGAGTGCATTCATGCTTGCAGCGGGGGCCGCCTTGGCGCAAACCGCTGCAGGAACATCAACCGGGGTCAATGCCTCGACCTATTCCACCGACCTCATGCAGCTGTACCGCGAGGCGCGGCTGGAAGATCCACAGGTCCTGGCCTCTTTTGCGCAAGCGCAGGCCGGCAAGGAACATCAACGCGAGGCGCTGGGGTCGCTGTTGCCGCAACTGTCGCTGAATGCCGGGGCGAACCGGATCCACCAGGAAAACGACCTGATACAGCAGCGCAGCTTCGATAGCGAAAGCTACAGCCTGGTGCTGCGCCAGTACCTCTACAACAAGGCCGCGTGGGAGAACTACCAGAAGTTCAAGAGCCTGGCCAAGCAGTCCGAGTCCGAAGCGCTGGACGCCCAGGCCGAGGCCGCGGTGGAGCTGGCGCGGCGTTATTTCACCGCGCTGGCGGCCGAGGATGAGCTGGAGCTGGTGAGGGCCGAGCGCCGGACCACGCAAAAGAGCCTGGACCGGGTCAACGCGTTGTACGAAAAGCAACTGGCGATGATTACCGACCAGCTCGACCTCAAGGCCCGGGTGGACCTGCTCGCGGCCCAGGAACTGGATGCCCGCAACCAGGCCCGCATCAGTCGCGAGGCGCTGGCGGAGCTCGTCGGCCGGCCGGTCAAGGAGAAGCTCAACCGGATTCGCGATGGCGCGCAACTGCGGGTTTCGGCGCAGAGCCTGGAGTCCTGGGTGCGCGATGGCATGGAGCTGAACCCGACGCTCAAGGCCAGCGAAAGCGGCGCCGAAGCCGCTAACGCGGCGTTGCGCAGTGGCAAGGGCGGGCACTATCCGACGGTGAGCCTGAACCTCAGCGCGCAACAGACCAACGAGGGCTACAACAATACCCTGGCGCCCCGCACCGACAGTTATGTCGCCGGTATCGGCGTTCAGGTGCCGCTGTACAGCGGCGGCTCGACCTCGGCGCGGGTCCGTGGGCTCTACCAGGACCAACTGGTCGCCGAGCAGCAGCTGGAAGCGATCCGGCGCCGGGTGGTCAAGGAGATCACCAGCGCCTACCTGACGGCCAATTCGAACGGCGAAAAGATCGACGCCAGTCGTTCGGCCCTGGCCTCGGCACAGCTGTCCAGGGTGGCGGCGGAGAAGGGGCTGAGCTACGGCATGGTCAACGCCGTCGATGTACTGACCAGCGTGCGCAACGAGTTCCGCGCCCGGCGCGACCTGCTCAAGACGCAATACGAGTTCCTCAGCAACGTCTTCACCCTCAATCGCTGGGCGGGAAAACCACCGGTCGAAAGTGTCGAGAATGTGAATGCCTGGCTGAGTCCCGGTAGCGCCGGCCAGGCCATGGGCGTTGGCATCGAGGACCAGGAGTAAGGCACCGGGGCATTTCTGCCCCGGCTGAAGAATCGCTTGCGCAGAGGACCGGCGTTGAACCGGTGATTTAATGGCGCTGCCGGTCCCGTCGATAAATTGACGCTCTCATTACCTACTGACTTATCTGCGCGCCATTCGTCTGTTACTTGACGAGCCTGGTTGGATCCGACTTTGCCCGCCGCTCGCTCGTGGCGAGCCTAAGAGCTTGATTTGCGGGGGATAGGGCGCCCCAGAGCAACCTCGGCCCAGCGACCCGCACCAGGCTTGGGTCGAAGACCGACGGATGGGTTGGCAGGCAGCGCAGTGGGCTGGCCTAGACTCAGTTGAGGGCTCGCGGATGCCCTGCGACACGTGCAAACTATTGATAGTTATTCTTATTTATGCCGTTTCGATAGCTTTGCCCGGCTGTGGGAAACCTCCGCAATTTCTGCCTGTACCCCGGGTCGCCAAGACCCGGGCGGGCACGTTTCAGAGCCTTTCGGCGCTCGCATCCGTCCTTCAAGAGCGAGTGGCCGATCAAGGAAGGCCAACGCGTATGAAGGTCATCGTTTTTCAAGGGGAGGCAGGAAGATCATGCCAGACCATACAAAAACGATACGCGTGATGCTGATCGATTGCCGCCCCCTCGTGCTTATGGGGCTCCATGATTTGATCAATGCGAGGAGGCCCCGGATGGAGGTGAGTGGCCAGGCCACCACCTACACCAATGCGCTGGACCTTGCCGATCAGCTGCGTCCCAATGTGATCTTTTTCAGTTTCTTTCCGGATGCGCTGAACCCCCTGGAGGTCGTCGCAGGGCTGACCCGCAGCCCGGAAATGAAATTGCTGGTGCTAAAGGGCCTGTACGAATCCGTTCCGGTTGCCCAGGCGATCGAGGCGGGCGCGCGCGGCATCGTGCTGGCGGAAGACCCGACGGAATCGATCGTCCGGGCCATCATCAAGGTCCACCATCACGACGCTGGACTGGACCGCGCCTGGTCCGGCGGGCTTTCCGGCTATGCCGCGACCCGGCATATACCCGTGCGATGCAACCTGGAGCAGGCGAAGCAGGCGCGGCTGACGCTGCGCGAGCGGGAGCTGATTCGCGCCATCGTTGGCGACCCGTCCGCTAAATACATGAGCATCGCCGAGCGCCTGGGCATCAGTGAGCACACCGTGCACAACCACCTCAGCAACATTTATCAGAAGCTCAACCTGATCAACCGCATCGACTTGCTGATGTATGCGCTCAAGCACGGGCTCACCGACAACGAAGAACCGCCTGACTCCACGTGGGTGGAACTGAAATGAGCTGATCAAGACAAGGCAGCCCTGTGGCTGTCCTTGTCGCTGTCCAGGCTGCCCGGATCGAGGGTGATGCCGTTCTCGTCGTTTCCTGCCCCATGAATGCGCAGGCATGTCGCCGTGCTCTGTGAGCCTTGGGCTGCCTGGGCGTTTGGCGTGGAGGCGAGTGAGAGTGTTTCGGACGGTAGCGGCAAAAAAAAGCGAGGGTGGTTTCCAGGCCACCCTCGCTTTCATTCGCATGTGCGAGGTTTCAGACGCTGCCCATTACGATATCGGTATTGAGCAGATCGACTCCGACCAGGGTAATGGTCGTTATCTGTCCGCCCGTCTCGGCCACCGTCACGATGCTGTCGGCGCCGGCGTTGTTGATCGACTGCACAACGGCGCCCGGGTCACCAATGAGCACCACCGCATCGCGCTGGCCGGCTCCGGCATCGAAGCCTGTGACCTGGTACTGGTTCTCGGCCACCGACAGGTCGATGTTGAAGGCATCCCGCTCACCCGTGGTGCCCACCAGCCTGAAGTCGAAGAGCACGTCGGTCGTGTCGTTGGCGAACAGGTTGGCGTCGAACGCGCTGGTCGCCGTGTCGCCATCCTTGTCCGTCACCGTCGCGTTGAACGCCAGCTTGACGTCGCTGGCCAGGCTCTCGGTCTCATGGGTGAACTCGATCGTCGGGATCTTGATCTCGCCCCGGGCCATCGTCAGCTGGACCGCATCGATCAACGATGTAGCCGATTGCTCGACGGTGAAGGACACCTGTCCACCGGCCTCTGGCGTCAGGGTGTTGACCTCGATCAGGTTGGAGAAGGTGCCATCTTCATAGAAGACCCTGTAGTACAGGTCCTCGGTGGCCGTGTTGTAACCGCCCACGGAGTTGTCGATAAACACCTTCATGCTCGTCAGCAGGCTTTCCGGGTTGACCACGAAGCTTTCATCGGCCGCGCCGATCGCCGCCTGGTTGTCGCCCTGGAGCAGGTTGTTGGCGACGCCGATGCCAGCCGTGCTGACGTTCAAGGCCGCCGAGCCGATGTAGGACGGTAGCGGGTTGGTCTGCAACTGCGCTTCGGTAGGGTCGGACGCTCCAAGCCCGATGCCGGTCTGAATGCTGTTCGCGCCGCTTGCCGGAGCCAGCGGGTTGGCGCCGAAGAACACGATATGTTCGCTACCGATGGTCAGCGTACGCACCGGATCCGGGCCACCGGCATCCAGCGAGCCGTCGGCACTGCTGAGGACCACGGTCGAGCGGAAGCCTTCCTCCAGGTCCAGCGCATAGGTGCCGTTAGCGTAGGCGCTCAGGGTGTAGTGGACGGTGGTGTTGGCCGTTGCCGCGTTGTTGTCGAAGTCACCGGTCAAGGTGCCCGCGAACTGATACGCGCCATTGGCGTCCGGTGACGGCGACTGCTCGACCAGCGTACCGGTGCCGGTGGTGGTCGTATCGTCCGGCCGGACCAGGGTGAACTGGCCGTTCACCAGCGAGATGTCCAGCCCGGCCGCACCCAGCCCGTCGGCGCCGGCCGCCATGTCCCAATAGCCTTGTTGCGCATGGTCGGTACCGGTACCGATCAGGTTGCCGAAGGCCAGGGTCGGGGTGTCGTCATCGACGGTGATCACCAGCTTGTCGGCCGCGGCGGTCACCGTGTCGCCATCCTTGTCGGTGGCTTGCAGCAGGGTTCCCAGGTTGAGGGTGAGGTCGTTCTCGTCGTTGCCCGCCGCGTGGTCCAGGTGCTGGAGCAGGCTGAAGGTGTAGGCACCCGCTACCGTCAGGCTGAGGGTGAACACGTCAGTCGCGCCGGCCTTGGCGGTCAGGGTGCTGCCCAGGACGCTGTAGGTCAGTGCCACTCCACCGGAACTCAGGGCTGGCAAGCCGCTGGTGTTACTCGACAAGGAGTAGCTCAGCGGCACGTCGGCCCCTGACTGGAAGATGCCGCTGACGTTGCCGCTGACCGTGGTGACCTCGCCCGGTACGTCGCCGATACCCCCGGCGATGCCGTTGGCCAGGCCGTCCTCGTCGACGGTTCCGGCCTCGGCGCTGCCATTCGCCGTTGGCGTGTCGTCATCGACGGTAATCACCAGCTTCTCGGGCGCGGCGGTCACTGTGTCGCCATCTTTATCCGTGGCTTGCAACAGCGTGCCGAGGTTGAGGGTGATGTCGTTTTCATCGTTGCCCGCTGGGTGATCCAGCGGCTGGAGCAGGGTAAAGCTGTAGTCACCGGCGGCGCTGAGGCTGAAGGTGAATACATCGGTTGCGCCAGCCTTGGCGGTCAGGGTATCGCCGGCGACGCTATACACCAGCGCCACTCCACCTGAACTCAGGGCTGGCAGACCGCTGGTATCGCTCGACAAGGCGTAAGTCAGCGGTACGTCGGCACCCGACTGGAAGATACCGCTGATGCTGCCGCTGGTCGTGGTGGCTTCGCCAGGCACGTCACCGACCCCACCGGCAATGCCGTTGGCCAGGCCGTCCTCATCGACGGTGCCGGCCGCGGCGGAGCCATTCGCCGTTGGCGTGTCGTCATCGACGGTGATCACCAGTTTCTCGGCGGCGGCCGTTACCGTGTCGCCGTCCTTGTCGGTGGCTTGCAGCAAGGTGCCCAGGTTGAGGGTGATGTCGTTTTCGTCATTGCCCGCTGGATGATCCAGCGGTTGCAGCAGGGTGAAGCTGTAGGCACCCGCGGCGCTGAGGCTGAAGGTGAACACATCGACTGCGCCCGCCTTGGCGGTCAGGGTATCGCCCGCCACGCTGTACACCAGTGCCACTCCGCCAGACGTCAGGGCTGGCAGACCGCTGGTATCACTCGACAAGGCGTAAGTCAGCGGTACGTCGGCACCCGACTGGAAGATACCGCTGACGCTGCCATTGGCCACGGTGGCCTCACCGGCCACGTCGCCCACACCACCGGCAATACCATTGGCCAGGCCGTCCTCATCGACGGTTCCAGCTTCCGCGGTTCCGGCGGCGGTTGGCGTGTCGTCATCGACAGTGATCACCAGTTTCTCGGCCGCGGCGGTCACGGTGTCGCCATCCTTGTCGGTGGCCTGCAGCAGGGTTCCCAGGTTGAGGGTGATGTCGTTTTCATCGTTGCCGGCTGGATGATCCAGAGGCTGCAGCAGGGTAAAGCTGTAGTCACCTGCAGCATTGAGGCTGAAGGTGAACACATCGACTGCGCCAGCCTTGGCCGTCAGCGTGTCGCCGGCGACGCTGTACACCAGCGCCACTCCACCCGAACTCAGGGCTGGCAGGCCACTGGTATCGCTCGACAGGGCATAGCTCAATGGCACGTCGGCCCCGGACTGGAAGATACCCGTCACGCTGCCGCTGGCATTGGTGGCTTCGCCAGCCACGTCGCCCACACCACCGGCGATGCCATTGGCCAGGCCGTCTTCGTCGACGGTGCCGGCCGCGGCAGTTCCGCTTGCGGTGGGCGTGTCGTCATCGACGCTAATCACCAGCTTGTCGGCGGTGGCCGTCACGATGTCGCCGTCCTTGTCCGTGGCCTGCAGCAGGGTGCCCAGGTTGAGGGTGATGTCGTTTTCATCGTTGCCGGCTGGATGGTCCAGGGGCTGCAGCAGGGTAAAGCTGTAGTCACCTGCGGCGCTAAGGCTGAAGGTGAATACATCGACCGCGCCCGCCTTGGCCGTCAGGGTATCGCCAGCGACGCTGTAGACCAGTGCCACTCCGCCCGAACTCAGGGCTGGCAGACCGCTGGTATCACTCGACAAGGAGTAAGTCAGCGGTACGTCGGCACCGGACTGGAAGATACCCGTCACGCTGCCGCTGGCATTGGTGGCTTCACCGGCCACGTCACCGACACCGCCGGCAATACCATTGGCCAGGCCGTCTTCGTCGACGGTGCCGGCCTCCGCGGTTCCGGCGGCTGTAGGTGTGTCGTCATCGACGGTGATCACCAGTTTTTCCGCCGCGGCGGTCACGGTGTCGCCATCCTTGTCCGTGGCCTGCAGCAGGGTGCCGAGGTTGAGGGTGATGTCGTTTTCATCGTTACCGGCCGGATGATCCAGCGGTTGCAGCAGGGTAAAGCTGTAGTCACCCGCAGCATTGAGGCTGAAGGTGAATACATCGGTTGCGCCCGCCTTGGCCGTCAGGGTGTCGCCGGCAACGCTATAGACAAGGGCGACTCCGCCCGAACTCAGCGCTGGCAGGCCACTGGTGTCGCTCGACAAGGCGTAAGTCAGCGGTACGTCGGCCCCGGACTGGAAGATGCCCGTGACGCTGCCGTTGGCTGTCGTCGCCTCACCGGCCACGTCGCCGACGCCACCGGCGATGCCATTGGCCAGGCCATCCTCGTCGACGGTGCCAGCCCCAGCGGCGCCATTCGCCGTTGGCGTGTCGTCATCGACGGTAATCACCAGCTTCTCGGCGGCGGCCGTTACCGTGTCGCCGTCCTTGTCGGTGGCTTGCAGCAAGGTGCCCAGGTTGAGGGTGATGTCGTTTTCGTCATTGCCCGCTGGATGATCCAGCGGTTGCAGCAGGGTGAAGCTGTAGTCACCCGCAGCGCTGAGGCTGAAGGTGAATACCTCGGCCCCACCCACGCCCGCATTCGCGGTCAGGGTATCGCCCGCCACGCTGTACACCAGGGCCACTCCGCCGGACGTCAGGGCTGGCAGGCCACTGGTGTCGCTCGACAAGGCGTAAGTCAGCGGTATATCAGCGCCGGACCGGAAGATGCCCGTCACATTGCCGCTGGCCGTCGTTGCTTCGCCAGGCACGTCGCCGACCCCACCGGCGATGCCATTGGCCAGGCCGTCTTCATCGACAGTGCCCGCTTCGGCGGTGCCGGTGGCGGTTGGCGTGTCGTCATCGACGGTAATCACCAGTTTCTCGGCGGCAGCCGTCACCGTGTCGCCGTCCTTGTCGGTGGCTTGCAGCAAGGTGCCCAGGTTGAGGGTGATGTCGTTTTCATCGTTGCCCGCTGGGTGGTCCAGCGGTTGCAGCAGGGTAAAGCTGTAGGCGCCTGCGGCACTGAGGCTGAAGGTGAATACCTCGGCCCCACCCACGCCCGCATTGGCGGTCAGGGTGTCACCGGCGACGCTGTACACCAGCGCCACTCCGCCCGAGCTCAGGGCTGGCAGACCGCTGGTATCGCTCGCCAAGGCGTAAGTCAGCGGTACGTCGGCACCCGACTGGAAGATACCCGTGATGTCGCCGCTGGCGGTGGTGGCTTCGCCCGCCACGTCGCCGACACCACCGGCAATACCATTGGCCAGGCCGTCTTCATCGACGGTGCCAGCCGCAGCAGTTCCGGCGGCGGTTGGCGTGTCGTCATCGACGGTAATCACCAGTTTCTCGGCCGCAGCCGTTACCGTATCGCCGTCCTTGTCGGTCGCTTGCAACAGGGTGCCCAGGTTGAGGGTGATATCGTTTTCATCATTGCCCGCCGGGTGATCCAGCGGCTGCAGGAGGGTAAAGCTGTAGGCACCGGCGGCACTGAAGCTGAAGGTGAATACCTCGGCGCCACCCACGCCCGCATTGGCGGTGAGGGTGTCACCGGCGACGCTGTACACCAGTGCCACTCCGCCGGACGTCAGGGCTGGCAGACCGCTGGTATCACTCGACAAGGCGTAAGTCAGCGGCACGTCGGCACCGGACTGGAAGATGGCAGTCACATTGCCGCTGGCCGTGGTGGCTTCTCCAGGCACATCGCCGACACCACCGGCGATGCCATTGGCCAGGCCGTCCTCATCGACGATTCCGGCCTCGGCGGTTCCGGTGGCGGTTGGGGTGTCGTCATCGACGGTAATCACCAGTTTTTCGGCGGCAGCCGTTACCGTATCGCCGTCCTTGTCCGTGGCTTGCAGCATTGCACCCAGGTTGAGGCTGATGTCGTTTTCATCATTGCCTGCTGGGTGATCCAGCGGTTGCAGCAAGGTGAAGCTGTAGTCACCGGCGGCGCTGAGGCTGAAGGTGAATACATCGACCGCGCCGGCCTTGGCCGTCAGGGTGTCACCGGCGACGCTGTAGACCAGCGCCACTCCGCCCGAGCTCAATGCCGGCAGGCCACTGGTGTCACTCGACAGGGCGTAGGTCAGCGGCACGTCGGCTCCGGACTGGAAGATACCCGTGACGCTGCCGCTGGCCGTCGTCGCTTCACCCGCCACGTCACCGACACCACCGGCAATACCGTTGGCCAGGCCATCCTCGTCGACGGTGCCGGCTCCAGCGGTGCCATTCGCGGTGGGGGTGTCGTCATCGACGGTGATCACCAGTTTGTCGGCCGCGGCGGTTACCGTGTCGCCATCCTTGTCGGTGGCTTGCAACATCGCGCCCAGGTTGAGGGTGATGTCGTTTTCATCGTCGCCCGCCGGGTGATCCAGCGGCTGCAGCAGGGTAAAGCTGTAGGCGCCCGCCGCGCTGAGGCTGAAGGTGAACACATCGACCGCGCCGGCCTTGGCCGTCAGGGTGTCACCGGCGACGCTGTACACCAGGGCCACTCCGCCGGATGTCAGGGCTGGCAGGCCGCTGGTATCGCTGGACAAGGTGTAAGTCAGCGGTACGTCGGCACCCGACTGGAAGATACCGCTGACGCTGCCGCTGGTCGTGGTGGCTTCGCCAGGCACGTCACCGACACCACCGGCAATACCATTGGCCAGGCCGTCCTCATCGACGGTTCCAGCCTCGGCGGTGCCGGCGGCGGTTGGCGTATCGTCATCGACGGTGATCACCAGTTTCTCGGCCGCGGCCGTCACCGTATCACCGTCCTTATCCGTGGCCTTCAGCAAGGTGCCCAGGCTGAGGGTGATGTCGTTTTCATCGTTGCCGGCTGGATGGTCCAGCGGTTGCAGCAGGGTAAAGCTGTAGTCACCCGCAGCATTGAGGCTGAAGGTGAATACATCGGTTGCGCCGGCCTTGGCGGTGAGGGTGTCGCCGACCACGCTGTAGACCAGTGCGACGCCGCCGGAAGTCAGGGCCGGCAGGCCGCTGGTATCGCTCGACAGGGCGTAAGTCAGCGGTACGTCGGCCCCGGACTGGAAGATCCCGGTGACGGTGCCGCTGGCCGTGGTGACCTCGCCAGGCACGTCGCCGACACCGCCGGCAATGCCATTGGCCAGGCCATCCTCGTCGACGGTGCCGGCCGCGGCGACGCCGGTCGCGGTGGGCGTATCGTCATCGACGGTGATCACCAGCTTCTCGGCCGCAGCCGTCACCGAATCGCCATCCTTGTCGGTGGCCTTCAGCAAGGTACCGAGGTTGAGGGTGATGTCGTTTTCGTCGTTGCCGGCTGGGTGATCCAGCGGTTGCAGCAGGGTAAAGCTATAGGCACCCGCGGCGCTGAGGCTGAAGGTGAACACATCGACGGCACCCGCCTTGGCGGTCAGGGTGTCGCCGACCACGCTGTAGACCAATGCGACGCCGCCGGAAGTCAGGGCCGGCAGGCCGCTGGTGTCGCTCGACAAGGAGTAAGTCAGTGGCACATCGACGCCGGACTGGAAGATGGCGGTCACGCTGCCGCTGACGCTGGTGACCTCGCCAGGCACGTCGCCGACACCGCCTGGGATGCCATTGGCCAGGCCGTCCTCATCGACGGTGCCGGCCGCCGCGGTCCCGGCCGCGGTCGGTCCATCGTCCTCGAAGATCATCTTCGAGCCGATTTCGGTGGTGATCGTGGAGGGGTGGCGCAGCGAGAAACCACCGATATCGAAGTCGGCGTGGTTATCGCCCCTGGCGTTGACGGCGGCCCCGTTCTCGATCAGCACGCGGTTGTGATCCGCGCTGGTGGTGTATTCGATCTGGTAGCCGGCCTTGACGCCGGTGATGGTGGCCACGCCGCCGGTAAAGCTGATGGCAATGTTCGGATCGTTCACCGAGCCGTCGGAGTTCTCGATCACCAGCCCGGTGCTTTTATCGAAGATGCGCACATTGGTGATGGCCACCGACGTATCGTTCGTATAGCCGTTGACGAAGTTCACGCCGCTTTCAACCGCAGTGCTGTAGGCACTGATCTTGACCATCGCGGTCTTGCCGCTTTGCAGTTGCACGACATCGAAACTGGCTGTCGTCGCATTAAACATCGCGGTGTAGTCGATGTTGGCTTCGACGTCGGCTTCGTTCTGGCTCAGGTTGGGAACCGTCACATCCAGCCGGGCGCCGGTGACGAAGGTCAGGCGGATGCCTTCCTGTTCCACGATCATCTGGTTGTTGGTCCCGAGGCTGGTCGGGCCGCCGCCCTGGCTGGTATTGACGGTATCACCGGTGTTGATATTAGCGCCCGATGACTGGTCCGCAGGGTCTTTACCGGTGGCGATGATCGTCGGATCGCTGACCCGCAACACACCGCCGTCGTTGACCACCGTCGGGTTCGACCCCGTGAACATCAGGAACAGGTTCTGCCCGGAGGGGGCGTTGGTCAGGTCGAATCCGTCCTTGAGGGTGCTGACGAACACCTTGTCCAGCAGGCTGAGGGCATCGTCCGGGTTACTCGCGTCCGGGTGCTTGAGCGGTTGATATTCCACGGTCCAGATCTTGCCGCCGCTGACCGGCGATCCGGTTTCCTCGATATAGGCGGCGAACACGATCGCCCCGTCAGGGCCTCCGGCCCGGCCCAGCAGGATGTTGTTGTTGGTATCGGTATACAGCAGGATGCTGGTGCCATCGAGGGTATCCAGCCCGCTGTCCAGGCCGTTGAGCGCCGCGCCCAGGCTGTCGGTGAACTTGATATCGAGGATGTTGGTACCGGGCGTCAGGTTGAGGGTGAAGGCATTGCTGCCGGTATTGCCCACGGCACCGGTATAGCCACTCAAGGCGGCGTCCATGGCGGTACCGACGCCAAGGGCGCTCAGGCGGGTGGCGAAGGTCGAGGGCAGGGCGGACAACAGGATGTCATTGTCGTTAGCGTCTCCCGCGGGGCTTGGCGTGGCGGTGGCGTTCTGCAACCCGGTGGTTTCGTCCAGGGTCACGCTTGCACCGATCACCACGGGCGCAGTGCCGTTCGCCTGGGCAGTGCTGACGCTCAGCGTGTCGTCACTGGGGAAGACGGGGTAGAGAGTGGTACTGGTGTCAGCGGTCAGGTCGTTCGTGGGTGATGTGGTTGTTTTAGAAGTGATCATGACGTTCTCCTGTGCAATACCAGTCGTTGAGGCCGCAGCTGGGCCCTCTGTTGGCAGATGCAACAACTATGGAGATGCCACGCAGGTTGCGCATTGGCCGATACTCCCAGGCCGGATGGGAGTTTCAGCCTATTCAGGAAGGGACGCGGGATAAGGCGCAGCCGCGCTTGCAAACAGGACCCCGAGGGGGGCTTCAGGGGTAGCCCGCGATGGTGGCCACAGGCCGTCGTCGAGCGGCTCGACGGGCTGCTCGAGCGCTCGCCGCGGTTCTCATATGGGCGCGCAAAAAAAAGCGAGGGTGGTTTCCAGGCCACCCTCGCTTTCATTCGCCTGCGCGAGGTTTCAGACGCTGCCCATCACAATGTCGGTATTGAGCAGATCGACCCCGACCAGGGTAATGGTCGTAATCTGTCCGCCCGTTTCGGCCACCGTCACGATGCTGTCGCTGCCGGCATTGTCGACCGACTGCACAACGGCCCCCGCGTCACCAATGAGCACCACCGCATCGCGCTGGCCGGCGCCCGCATCGAAGCCTGTGACCTGGTACTGGTTCTCGGTGGCCGACAGGTCGATGTTGAAGGCATCCCGCTCACCCGTGGTGCCCACCAGCCTGAAGTCGAAAAGCGCGTTGGCCGGGTCGTTGGCGAACAGGTTGGCGTCGAACGCGCTGGTCGCCGTGTCGCCATCCTTGTCCGTCACTGTCGCGTTGAACGCCAGCTGGATATCGCTGGCCAGGCTCTGGACCTCATGAATGAACTCGATGGTCGGAACCTTGATCGTGCCTTTGCCCATGGTGAGCTGGACGGCGTCGATCAGGTGGGTGCCGTCCCACTCTACGGTGAAGGAGGTCTGGCCTCCCGCTTCCGCCTGCAGGTCGGCGGCCTGGACCTTGATGGGCGCGCCCGAGGTCGTGCCGTTGTCATAGTAGATCGTGTAGTACAGCTCTTCCGTGGCCGGGTTGTAGCCTTGCACCGAGTTGTCGATATAGACCTTCATGGCCGTCAGCAGCGTCTCGGGGTTGACCACGAAACTCTCGTCACCGGCATTGATGCCCGCCGTATTGTTGCCCTCCAGGTTGTTGTTGGCGATGCCGATACCCGAGGTGCTGACGTTCATGGCCGCCGAGCCGATGAACGACGGCAGCGGGTTGGTCTGCAACTGGGCTTCGGTAGGGTCGGGCGCCCCGAGCCCGATACCGGTGAGGATGCTGTTCGCGCCGGTTTGCGGCGCCAGCGGGTTGGCGCCGAAGAACACCACATGCTCGCTGCCGATGGTCAGGGTGCGTACCGGGTCCGGGCCACCGGCATCCAGCGAGCCATCGGCACTGCTGAGGACCACGGTCGAGCGGAAGCCTTCTTCCAGGTTCAGGGCATAGGTGCCATTGGCATAGGCGCTCAGGGTGTAGTGGATGGTGGTATTCGCCGTGGCCGCATTGTTGTCGAAGTCACCGGTCAAGGTGCCCGCGAACTGGTAGGCGCCATTGGCGTCCGGTGACGGCGACTGTTCGACCAGCGTACCGGTGCCGGTGGTGGTCGTGTCGTCCGGCCGGACCAGGGTGAACTGGTCGTTCACCAGCGAAATGTCCAGGCCGTTGGCATTCAGCCCGTCGGCGCCGGACCCCATGTCCCAGTAGCCTTGTTGCGCCAGCTGGGTACCGGTGCCGATCAGGTTGCCGAAGGCCAGGGTCGGGGTGTCGTCATCGACGGTGATCACCAGCTTGTCGGCCGCGGCGGTCACCGTGTCGCCATCCTTGTCGGTGGCTTGCAGCAGGCTGCCGAGGTTGAGGGTGATGTCGTTCTCGTCGTTGCCCGCCGCGTGATCCAGGGGCTGGAGCAGGGTGAAGGCATAGGCCCCCACGGCATTGAGGCTGAAGGTGAACACATTGACCGCGCCAGCCTTGGCCGTCAGGGTGTCGCCCAGGACGCTGTAGGTCAGCGCCACCCCGCCCGAGCTCAGGGCCGGCAGGCCGCTGGTATCGCTCGACAGGGCATAGCTCAGCGGCACATCGGCACCTGACTGGAAGATCCCGGTCACGCTGCCATTGGCGGTGGTGGACTCGCCCGCCACATCCCCGACACCACCGGCAATGCCATTGGCCAGGCCGTCCTCGTCGACGGTGCCGGCCTCGGCGGTGCCATTGGCGGTGGGCGTGTCGTCATCGACGGTAATCACCAGCTTCTCGGGCGCGGCGGTCACTGTGTCGCCATCTTTATCCGTGGCTTGCAACAGCGTGCCGAGGTTGAGGGTGATGTCGTTTTCATCATTGCCGGCCGGATGATCCAGCGGTTGCAGCAGGCTGAAGCTATAGGCACCCGCGGCGCTGAGGCTGAAGGTGAATACATCGACGGCGCCGGCCTTGGCGGTGAGGGTGTCGCCGGCGACGCTATAGACCAGCGCCACCCCGCCCGAACTGAGGGCCGGCAGGCCGCTGGTATCGCTCGACAAGGCGTAAGTCAGCGGTACATCGGCACCGGACTGGAAGATTCCCGTGACGCTGCCGCTGGCGGTGGTGATCTCGCCAGGCACATCACCGACACCGCCGGCAATACCATTGGCCAATCCGTCTTCATCGACGGTTCCGGCCTCGGCGGTTCCGGTTGCTGTTGGCGTATCGTCATCGACGGTGATCACCAGTTTCTCGGGCGCGGCCGTTACCGTGTCGCCATCCCTGTCCGTGGCTTGCAGCAAGGTGCCGAGGTTGATCGTGATGTCGTTCTCGTCGTTGCCCGCTGGATGATCCAGCGGCTGCAGCAGGGTGAAGCTGTAGGCACCTGCGGCGCTGAGGCTGAAGGTGAACACATCGACGGCGCCGGCCTTGGCGGTCAGGGTGTCACCGGCAACGCTGTAGACCAGCGCGACCCCGCCCGAACTCAGGGCTGGCAAGCCACTGGTATCGCTCGACAAGGCATAGCTCAGCGGTACGTCGGCCCCGGACTGGAAGACCCCCGTGACGCTGCCGCTGGCCGTGGTGGATTCACCCGCCACATCACCGACACCCCCGGCGATGCCGTTGGCCAGGCCGTCTTCATCGACGGTGCCGGTCGCGGCGGTCCCGGTGGCGGTTGGCGTGTCGTCATCGACGGTGATCACCAGTTTCTCGGCCGCGGCGGTCACGGTGTCGCCATCCTTGTCGGTGGCCTGCAGCAGGCTACCCAGGTTGAGGGTGATGTCGTTTTCATCGTTGCCGGCTGGATGATCCAGCGGTTGCAGCAGGGTGAAGCTGTAGGCACCCGCCGCGCTGAGGCTGAAGGTGAACACATCGACGGTGCCGGCCTTGGCGGTGAGGGTATCGCCGACCACGCTGTACACCAGCGCCACGCCACCGGAGGTCAGCGCCGGCAGGCCGCTGGTGTCGGTGGACAAGGCATAGCTCAGCGGCACATCGACGCCGGACTGGAAGATGCCCGTCACGCTGCCGCTGGCATTGGTGGATTCGCCAGGTACATCACCGACGCCGCCGGCGATGCCATTGGCCAGGCCGTCTTCGTCGACAGTGCCGGCCTCAGCGGTTCCGGCTGCGGCCGGCCCATCGTCCTCGAAGATCATTTTCGAGCCGATTTCGGCGGTCGCGGTGGAGGCTTGGCGCAGGGTGAAGCCACCGATGTCGAAGTCAGCGTGGTCATTGCCCTTGGCGTCGAGGGCGGCGCCGTTCTCGACCAGTACGCGGTTGTGGTCCGCGCTGGTGGTGTATTCGATCTGGTAGCCGGCCTTGACGCCGGTAACGGTGGCCACGCCGCCATCGAAGCTGATGGCAATGCTCGGATCATTCACCGAGCCGTCGGAGTTTTCGATCACCAGACCGGTGCTGTTGTTGATCACGCGAACATTGGTAATGGCCACCGACGTATCGTTCGCATAGCCGTTGACGAAGTCCGCGCCGGTTTCAACCGCGGTGCTGAAGGCACTGATCTTCACCACGGCACTCTTGCCGCTTTGCAACTGCACGACATCGAAACTGGCCGTCGTCGCATTAAACACCGCGGTGTAGTCGATATTGGCTTCTACGTCCGCTTCGTTCTGATCCAGGTTGGGCACGGTCACGTCCTGCCGGGCGCCGGTGACAAAGGTAAATCGAATGCCTTCCTGTTCCACGATCATCTGGTTGTTGGTGCCGAAGGTGGTCGGGCCACCGGCCTGGCTGGTGTTGATGGTGTCACCGGTATTGATATTGACCCCCGTCGATTCGTCGGCGGGGTCCTTGCCGGTGGCGATGATTGTCGGGTCGCTGATCCGCAGGACACCGCCATCGTCGACCACCGTCGGGTTGGCCTTGGTGAACATCAGGAACAGGTTCTGCCCGGAGGGGGCATTGGCCAGGCTGAACTTCAGGTCCTGGCTGGCGCCGATAAACACCTTGTCCAGCAGGTTGAGGGCATCGTCCGGGTTACTGGCATCCGGGTGCTTGAGCGGTTGATATTCCACGGTCCAGATCTTGCCGCCCGACAGCGGCGACCCGGTTTCCTCGATATAGGCGGCGAACACGATCGCCCCGTCAGGGCCACCGGCCCGGCCCAGCAGGATGTTGTTGTCGGTATCGGTATACAGAAGGATGTCGATGCCATCGAGGGTATCCAGGCCGCTATCCAGGCCATCGAGCGGAGCGCCCAGGCTATCGGTGAAGCTGATGTCGACGTTGATCGCATCGGGCGCCAGGTTGAGGGTGAAGGCATTGCTGCCGGTGTCGCCCACGGCGCCGGTATAGCCGCTCAAGGCGGCGTCCGTCGCGGTACCCGTGCCGAGGGCGGTCAGCCGGGTGGCGAAGGCCGAGGGCAGGGCGGCCAGCAGGATGTCATTGTCGTCGGCGTCTCCCGCAGGGGCTGGCGTGGCGGTGGCGTTCTGCAGCCCGGTGGTTTCGTCCAGCGCAACGTTGACGCCGGTCGCTACCACGAGCGGGTCGCTCGTGAGGGATAGGTTTTCTTGCAGGGTGGTCATGACATTCTCCTAGGCAGTTCCAGTCGCTGGGGCCGCACCCGGGCCCTCTGCTGGCAGATGTCACAACTATGGGGACGCACAGGAGGTTGCGCATTGGCCGATACTCCCAGGCTGCCTGGGAGTTTCAGCCTATCTGGGAGGGAAGCGGGGGAGGCGAAGGCGCCGGTCCATGACGAGCTCTTCAAACCTTGGGCCGCTTGAGCGTGCGGCGCGGCAGAAAAAAGCGAGGGCGGTTTCCAGGCCACCCTCGCACGGGTTTGATGAGCCAGGTTTCAGACGCTGGCCATCACAATATCGGTATTGAGCAGGTCGACCCCAAGCAGGGTGATGGTCGTCAGTTGTCCGCCGGTCTCGGCAATTGTCACGATGCTGTCGGCGCCGGCATTGTCGATCGACTGCACAGTGGCGCCCGCGTCACCAATGAGCACCACCGCATCGCGTTGGCCTGCGCCCGCATCGAAGCCTGTGACCTGGTACTGGTTTTCGGCCACCGACAGATCGATGTTGAAGGCATCCCGTTCACCGGCGGTGCCCACCAGCCTGAAATCGAAGGCCTGGTCGCTCGGGTCGTTGGCGAACAGGTTGGCGTCGAACGCGCTGGTGGCCGTATCGCCATCCTTGTCCGTCGTCGTGGCGTTGAACGACAGCTGGATATCGTTGGCCAGGCTCTGGGTCTCCTTGATGAACTGGATCACCGGGATCTTGACCGTGCCCAGTCCCATCGTCAGCTGGACGGCATCGATCAGATGGCTGCCGTCCCACTGGACGGTGAAGGATTTCTGGCCACCCGTCTCTGCGTGCAGGTCGGCGGCTTGCACCTTGATGGGCGCGCCCGAGGTCGTGCCGTTGTCGTAGTAGATCGTGTAGTACAGCTCTTCGGTGGCCGGGTTGTAGCCCTGCACCGAGTTGTCGATAAAGATCTTCATGCTGGTCAACAAGGTCTCGGGGTTGACCACGAAACTCTCGTCGCCGGCATTGATGCCGGCGGTGGTGTTGCCCTCCAGGTTGTTGTTGGCGATGCCGATGCCGGAGGTGCTGACGTTCATGGCCGCCGAGCCGATGAATGACGGCAGGGGGTTGGTCTGCAACTGCGCTTCGGTAGGGTCGGGCGCGCCGAGCCCGATGCCGGTGAGGATGCTGTTATCACCGGTCTGCGGTGCCAGCGGATTGGCGGCGAAGAACACCACATCCTCGCTGCCTATCATTAGCGTGCGCACCGGGTCCGGACCGCCGGCAGCCAGCGAGCCGTCGGCACTGCTGAGGACCACGGTCGAACGGAAGCCTTCCTCCAGGTCCAGGGCATAGGTGCCGTTGGCGTAGGCGCTCAGGGTGTAGTGGACGGTGGTATCGGCGGTTGCCGCGTTGTTGTCGAAGTCACCGGTCAGGGTGCCGGCGAACTGGTAGGCGCCATTGCCATCCGGCGAAGGTGACTGCTCGACCAGCGTACCGGTTCCGGTGGTGGTGGTGTTATCCGGCCGGACCAGGGTGAACTGGTCGTTCACCAGCGAGATGTCCAGGCCGTTGGCATCCAGCCCGTCGGCGCCAGCCCCCATGTTCCAGTAGCCTTGTTGCGCCAATTGGGTCCCGGTGCCGATCAGGTTGCCGAAGGCGAGGGTCGGTCCATCGTCCTCGAAGATCATCTGCGAGCCGATTTCGGCGGTCGTGGTGGAGGCCTGGCGCAAGGTGAAGCCACCGATATCGAAGTCGGCGTGGGTATTGCCCTTGGCGTCGAGCGCCGCGCCGTTCTCGATCAGGACGCGGTTGTGGTCCGCGGCCGTGGTGTATTCGATCTGGTAGCCGGCCTTGATGCCGGTGATGGTGGCCACGCCGCCATCGAAGCTGATGAGGATGCTCGTGTCATTCACCGAGCCGTCCGAGTTTTCGATCACTTGTCCCGTGGCGATGTTGATCACGCGAACATTGGTAATGGCCACCGACGTATCGTTCGCATAGCCATTGACGAAACTCGCGCCACTTTCAACCGCGGTGTTGAAGGCACTGATCTTGACCACCGCACTCTTGCCACTTTGCAGCTGCACGATATCGAAATTGGCCGCCTTGGCATTAAACATCGCGGTGAAGTCGATGTTGGCTTCGACATCGGCTTCGTTCTGATCCAGGTTGGGAATGGTCACGTCCTGCCGGGCGCCGGTGACGAAGGTAAAACGGATGCCTTCCTGTTCCGTGATCATCTGGCTGTTGGTGCCGAAGGTGGTCGGGCCACCGGCCTGGCTGGTGTTTATGGTGTCGCCGGTGCTGATGTTGACGCCCGATGACTGGTCGGCGGGGTCCTTGCCGGTGGCGATGATCGTCGGGTCGCTGATCCGCAATACGCCGCCGTCGTTGACCACCGTCGGGCTGGCCTTGGTGAACATCAGGAACAGGTTCTGCCCGGACGGCGCATTGGCCAGGTTGAACGTCAGGTCCTGGCTGGCGCCGATAAACACCTTGTTCAGCAGGTTGAGGGCATCGTCCGGGTTGTTGCCGTCCGGATGCTTGAGCGGCTGGTATTCCACGGTCCAGATCTTGCCGCCCGACAGCGGTGACCCGGTTTCCTCGATATAGGCGGCGAACACGATCGCCCCGTCAGGGCCTCCGGCCCGGCCCAGCAGGATGTTGTTGTTGGTATCGGTATACAGCAGGATGTCGATGCCATCGAGGGTATCCAGGCCGCTGTCCAGGCCATTGAGCGCCGCGCCCAGGCTGTCGGTGAAGCTGATATCGACATTGATCGCGCCGGGCGCGAGGTTGAGGGTGAAGGCATTGCTGCCGGTGTCGCCCACGGCACCGGTGTAGCCACTCAGGGCGGCGTCCGTCGCGGTACCCGCCCCAAGGGCGGTCAGCCGGGTGGCGAAGGTCGAGGGCAGGGCGGTCAGTAGGATGTCATTGTCGTCGGCGTCCCCCGTTGGGCTGGCCGTGGCCGTGGCGTTCTGCAACCCGCTGGTTTCATCCAGGGCAACGTTGGTTCCGGTCGCTACCACGAGCGGAGCGCCATCCGCCAGGGCGGTGAGGGTCAGTGTGTCGTTGCTGGGGAAGACGGGGTACAGATCGGGAGAGGTATCGGCGGTCAGGTCGGTGGCGGGGGATTGGGGTGTGGTCATGACAGGCTCCTCGGCAGTTCCAGTCGTTGAGGCCGCACTTGGGCCCCTCTGCTGGCAGATGTCACAACTATGGGGATGCGCAGGAGGTTGCGCATTGGCCGATACTCCCAGGCGGTCTGGGAGTTTCAGCCTATCTGGGAGGGAAACGGGGGAGGCGAAGGCGCCGGTCCATGAGGTGCTCTTCAAACCTTGGGCCGCTTGAGCGTTCGGCGCGGCAAAAAAAACGAGGGTGGTTTCCAGGCCACCCTCGCAGGGGTTTGACGCGCCAGGTTTCAGACGCTGGCTATCACAATGTCGGTATTGAGCAGGTCGACCCCGAGCAGGGTGATGGTCGTCAGCTGTCCGCCGGTCTCGGCAATCGTCACGATGCTGTCGTTGCTGGCATTGTTGATCGACTGCACAGTGGCGCCCGCGTCACCAATGAGCACCACCGCATCCCGTTGGCCTGCGCCTGCATCGAAGCCAGTGACCTGGTACAGGTTCTCGGCCACCGACAGATCGATGTTGAAGGCATCCCGCTCACCCGTGGTACCCACCAGCCTGAAGTCGAAGCTCTGGTCGCTCGGGTCGTTGGCGAACAGGTTGGCGTCGAACGCGCTGGTGGCCGTATCCCCATCCTTGTCCGTCGTCGTGGCGTTGAACGACAGCTGGATGTCGCTGGCCAGGTTCTGGGTCTCCTGAATGAACTGGATCACCGGGATCTTGATCGTACCCTTGCCCATGGTGAGCTGGACCGCGTCGATCAGATGGGAATCGTCCCACTCCACGAGGAAGGATTTCTGTCCTCCCGCTTCCGCGTGCAGGTCGGTGGCCAGCACCTTGATGGGGGTGCCCGAGGTCGTGCCGTTGTCGTAGTAGATCGTGTAGTACAGCTCTTCGGTGGCCGGGTCGTAGCCCTGCACCGAGTTGTCGATAAAGACCTTCATGGCCGTCAGCAGCGTCTCGGGGTTGATGACGAAACTCTCGTCACCGGCGTTGATGCCCGCCGTGGTGTTGCCCTCCAGGTTGTTGTTGGCGATACCGATGCCGGAGGTGCTGACGTTCATGGCCGCCGAGCCGATGTAGGACGGCAGGGGATTGGTCTGCAACTGCGCTTCGGTAGGGTCGGGCGTGCCAAGCCCGATGCCGGTGAGGATGCTGTTCGGACCGGTCTGCGGCGCCAGCGGGTTGGCACCGAAGAACACCACATGCTCGGTGCCGATGGTCAGCGTGCGCACCGGGTCCGGACCGCCGGCATCCAGCGAGCCGTCGGCACTGCTGAGGATCACGGTCGAGCGAAAGCCTTCCTGCAGGTCCAGGGCATAGGTGCCGTTGGCGTTGGCGGTCAGGGTGTAGTGGACGGTGGTGTTGGCCGTGGCCGCATTGTTGTCGAAGTCACCGGTCAGGGTGCCGGCGAACTGATAGGCGCCATTGCCATCCGGCGAAGGCGACTGCTCGACCAGCGTACCGGTGCCGGTGGTGGTCGTATCGTCCGGCCGGACCAGGGTGAACTGGCCGTTCACCAGCGAGATGTCCAGGCCGGCCGCCCCTAGTCCGTCGGCACCGGATCCGATGCTCCAGTAACCTTGTTGCGCATGGTCGGTACCGGTGCCGATCAGGTTGCCGAAGGCCAGGGTCGGGGTGTCGTCATCGACGGTGATCACCAGCTTGTCGGCCGCGGCGGTCACTGTGTCGCCATCCTTGTCGGTGGCCTGCAATAGTGTGCCGAGGTTGAGGGTGAGGTCGTTCTCGTCATTGCCGGCCGCGTGATCCAGAGGCTTGAGCAGGGTGAAGGTGTAGGCACCCGCTACGGTCAGGCTGAGGGTGAACACATCCGTCACGCCGGCCTTGGCGGTCAGGGTATTGCCCAGGACGCTGTAGGTCAGTGCCACCCCGCCGGAGCTCAGGGCTGGCAAGCCGCTGGTGTTGCTCGACAGGGAATAGCTCAGCGGTACGTCGGCTCCGGACTGGAAGATCCCGCTCACGCTGCCGCTGGCGACAGTCGCCTGACCCGCCACATCGCCGACACCACCGGCAATACCGTTGGCCAGGCCGTCCTCGTCGACGGTGCCGGCCGCGGCGGTCCCGGTCGCTGTTGGCGTGTCGTCATCGACGGTGATCACCAGTTTCTCGGCGGCGGCCGTCACCGTGTCGCCATCTTTATCCGTGGCTTGCAACAGCGTGCCGAGGTTGAGGGTGATGTCGTTTTCGTTATTGCCTGCGGGGTGATCCAGCGGCTTGAGCAGGTTGAAGCTGTAGGCACCCGCTGTGCTGAGGCTGAAAGTGAATACATCGACGGCGCCGGCCTTGGCGGTCAGGGTGTCGCCAGCGACGCTATAGACCAATGCCACTGCGCCGGAGGTCAGGGCCGGCAGGCCGCTGGTATTACTCGACAGGGAATAGGTCAGTGGCACGTCGGCCCCGGACTGGAAGATCCCGGTGACGCTGCCGCTGGCCGTCGTTGCTTCGCCCGCCACATCACCGACCCCGCCAGCGATACCACTGGCCAGGCCGTCTTCATCGACGGTGCCGGTCACGGCGGTTCCGGTTGCGGTGGGCGTATCGTCATCGACGATGATCACCAGCTTCTCGGCCGCGGCCGTTACCGTGTCGCCGTCCTTGTCGGTGGCCCGCAACAACGAGCCCAGGTTGATCGTGATGTCGTTCTCGTTATTGCCGGCCGCGTGATCCAGAGGCTTGAGCAGGGTGAAGCTGTAGGCACCGGCGGCGCTGAGGCTGAAGGTGAATACATCGGTTGCGCCAGCCTTGGCGGTCAGGGTGTCGCCGGCGACGCTATAGACCAGCGCCACCCCACCCGAACTCAGGGCCGGCAGGCCGCTGGTATCGCTCAACAGGGTATAACTCAGCGGCACGTCGGCCCCGGACTGGAAGATACCGGTGACGCTGCCGCTGGCATTGGTGGCTTGACCCGCCACATCCCCGACACCACCGGCGATGCCATTGGCCAGGCCGTCCTCGTCGACGGTGCCGGTCACGGCGGTCCCGGTCGCGGTGGGGGTATCGTCATCGACGGTGATCACCAGTTTCTCGGCCGCCGCGGTGACCGTATCGCCGTCCTTGTCGGTGGCCCGCAACAACGAGCCCAGGTTGATCGTGATGTCGTTCTCGTCGTTGCCGGCGGCGTGATCCAGGTGCTGCAGCAGGGTAAAGCTGTAGGCACCCGCCGTGCTGAGGCTGAAGGTGAACACATCGACGGCGCCGGCCTTGGCCGTCAGGGTATTGCCGACCACGCTGTAGACCAGCGCCACCCCGCCCGAGCTCAATGCCGGCAGGCCGCTGGTATCGCTCGCCAAGGCATAGCTCAGCGGCACATCGACACCGGGCTGGAAGATACCGCTGACGCTGCCGCTGGCCACGGTGGCCTCGCCGGCCACGTCACCGACACCGCCGGCCACCCCGCTGGCCAGGCCGTCCTCGTCGACGGTGCCCGCCACGGCGGTTCCGGCCGCTGCCGGTCCATCGTCCTCGAAGATCATATGCGAGCCGATTTCGGCGGTCGTGGTGGAGGCCTGGCGCAGGGTGAGACCACCGATATCGAAGTCGGCGTGGGTATTGCCCCTGGCGTCCAGCGCCGCGCCGTTCTCGATCAGTACACGGTTGTGGTCCGCGGCCGTGGTGTATTCGATCTGGTAGTCGGCCTTGATGCCGGTGACGGTGGCCACGCCGCCATCAAAGCTGATGAGGATGCTCGTGTCATTCACCGAGCCGTCCGAATTTTCGATCACCAGCCCGGTGGCGTTGTTGATCACGCGAACATTGGTGATGGCCACCGACGTATCGTTCGCATAGCCGTTGACGAAACTCGCGCCACTTTCGACCGCGGTGTTGAAGGCACTGATCTTGACCACCGCACTCTTGCCGCTTTGCAGCTGCACCACATCGAAATTGGCCGCCTTGGCATTAAACATCGCGGTGAAGTCGATGTTGGCTTCGAGATCGGCTTCGTTCTGATCCAGGTTGGGAATGGTCATGTCCTGCCGGGCACCGGTGACGAAGGTAAAACGAATGCCTTCCTGTTCCGTGATCATCTGGCTGTTGGTGCCGAAGGTGGTCGGGCCACCGGCCTGGCTGGTGTTGATGGTGTCGCCGGTGCTGATGTTGACGCCCGATGACTGGTCGGCGGGGTCCTTGCCGGTGGCGATGATCGTCGGGTCGCTGATCCGCAGGACACCGCCGTCGTTGACCACCGTCGGGCTGGCCTTGGTGAACATCAGGAACAGGTTCTGCCCGGACGGCGCATTGGCCAGGTTGAACGTCAGGTCCTGGCTGGCGCCGATAAATACCTTGTTCAGCAGATTGAGGGCATCGTCCGGGTTGTTGGCGTCCGTGTGCTTGAGCGGTTGGTATTCCACGGTCCAGATCTTGCCGCCCGACAGCGGCGACCCGGTTTCCTCGATATAGGCGGCGAACACAATCGCGCCGGCAGGGCCTCCGGCCCGGCCCAGCAGGATGTTGTTGTTGGTATCGGTATACAGCAGGATGTCGATGCCATCGAGGGTATCCAGCCCGCTGTCCAGGCCATTGAGCGCCGCGCCCAGGCTGTCGGTGAAGCTGATATCGACATTGATCGCGCCGGGCGCGAGGTTGAGGGTGAAGGCATTGCTGCCGGTGTCGCCCGCGGCACCGGTGTAGCCACTCAAGGCCGCGTCCGTTGCGGTACCGGCCCCGAGGGCGCTCAAGCGGGTGGCGAAGGTCGAGGGCAGGGCGGTCAGCAGGATGTCATTGTCGTCAGCGTCCCCCGTTGGGCTGGCCGTGGCCGTCGCGTTCTGCAATCCGCTGGTTTCGTCCAGGGCAACGTTGGTGCCGGTCGCTCCCACGAGTGGAGCACCATCCGCCAGGGCGGTGAGGGTCAGTGTGTCGTTGCTGGGGAAGACGGGGTACAGATCGGGAGAGGTATCGGCGGTCAGGTCGGTGGTGGGGGATTGGGGTGTGGTCATGACATGCTCCTAGGCAGTTCCAGTCATTGGGGCCGCACTTGGGCCCCTCTGCTGGCAGATGTCACAACTATGGGGATGCGCAGGAGGTTGCGCATTGGCCGATACTCCCAGGCGGTCTGGGAGTTTCAGCCTATGCGGCAGGAGAAACGTGAGAGCGCTGGCGCCTTACCTGTCCTCGGCGAATGCTTCCTCGATGAAGGCCTCCAGCTCCGCCTCTTCAAGCAGCTCGATGGAGAAATGCCCGAAGCGTTTCGGTAGCCAGAGGATGCGTGTGCCGCAGGGAGACTGGAGGTTGTCGCGCGACAGGGGGTTGCCGTTCTCGTCTTCCGGCTGGACCCCCGCGGCCAGCAACTCGTCGTAGGCGGCCTCGATGTCCGGGGTGCTATAGCAGTGACGGTAGATCGTGCCTTCGCCGTTGCTGTCCATCAGCGCCTTGAGATTTCCGGCAAAGGGTTGCACCAGCATCAGCCGTTCCGTGCCAAACCTGACGATCGCATAACGCACATGCAGACCGTCGCGCTGCCAATCCAGGGTCCTGGAAATCCTTGCGCTGAAGACCCGGGCGTAATACGCACACGCTTGCTCGAGGTCTTTGACGAGCACATCCACGTGGCTGAACTTTAATTTCAATGGCTTCTCCTGACGAAAAAGGCAGCAGGTGCTGCACCGATTTTGAGAATCCTCTGATTCAACCCCAGCAGTTGTCGAGCCTAGACTGCCGGCCTCACGCCGACTCCCACCAAGGGAAGCGGCAACGGCACTTTTGAGCTCGGATCGAGGGGAAACGTTTTTGAAAACGCTACGACAGGCTGGGCTGCTTGCATTGGTCCTGGAATGCATCATGGGAGCTTCCGCCTACGCAAGTTGTTCTAAACCTGAATCTGCACCGGCCAACCCGTCGATCATTGCCAGTCTTCCCAGCATTACAACCTTGAAGTACGCCCCTATTGGCGGGGTAATGGCGTCCTACGAAGTAGCGGCCGGACGCCGTTCTGGAGGGTGGGCGTGCCTGAGATCGGATCAACTCGGAATGACCCAAGTGACTACCAGCCTTGCATCAAGGAGTAGTCAAGGGCTCTATGATTCTGGTGTTCAGGGGATAGGCATTCGCATTGGGCACCGTTCCTCCTTGAACTGGGGCGAGGCCAGTTATCCACCTTTTACTTGGAGTCTCGGAACTGGGATGTTGGTTTATTTCCCCGAAATAGTGTCGATAGAGTTTGTGCGTACAGATATTGGTGTCGGAAAGGGAGACATGCCTTCCTTCAACTACAAGACCAATTTTTTTATTGACACCAATTACAACACTCCGGCACGAGCGGTTTTCCCCATCGAAGGTACGGGCCTTAAAACCAGGTTTGAACATAATGCCTTCTTCACCACTTGCTACACACCCAAGAACAGTACCGAGGTCAATATGGGGCGTCCTGCGGCAGAGCAAGTAAAACGCGGGTCGGTCCAGGACTTTCCATTCGCCCTGGATGTCGTTTGCGAAGGCCTCAATCCCACGGTCAAGCCACCGGTGAAGGTCTACTTCGAGGGCAAATCCGTTCGTGATGGCTTGTTGAATCTGAACGGTGTCGGACAGCCTGGCATCGCCAAAGGCGTTGCCATCTCGCTGACTAGCGACAAAAACGTGGCACTCCCCTTCAGCAAAGCCAAGGCGGTGGCCCTGGATTGGCAGGCCAGCGGCCCTGGCAACGAGAAGTACCGCTTTGCCGCAAAGGCACGCTACGTCACTACAGGCGCAGAAGTCGTCGCCGGCAAGGCTGATGCAACGCTGACCTATGTACTGGAATACAACTGATCGCGTTTCCCGCCCTGGGATGCACAAAAAAAGCCACTCAATCAGTGGCTTTTTTGTGCCTATCAGCCGCGTTGCCGCAGCGCATCGACTCAGAGTTTCGGCAACTGGCCGATGCGACCGAACATCTCGGTGACGATCTGCAGGTCCAGCTGGAACTGCTCGACGGTCTTGAACTCGTTGTCGTTGTGGCCGGTGTACTTGACCTCGGGACGGGCCAGGCCGAATTGCACGCCGTTGGGCAGTTCATGCACCGAGGTGGCGCCGGCGGAGGTGCCGAACTCGTGCTTCATGCCAAGGTTTTCGCTGGCCACCGCCAGCAGCGCCTTGACCCATTCACCCTCGGGGTTGCGGTACATCGGCTCGGCGATCGAATAGTCGAAGTTCACCGCGACCTGGTTCTGCTTGCTCCAGGCAGCCAGCTTGTCGGCAATTTCCTTTTTCAGCACCTCCGGGGTCTTGCCCTTGGGCACGCGCAGGTTGACCGCCAGCTTGAAGGCTTTTTCGTCCTGGCCGACATAGGTCAGGGAGGTGGTCAGCGGGCCCATGAAGTCATCGGCGAAACCGACCCCCAGCTTGTTGCCCAGGTAGTCCAGGCCCCAGTTGTCGGCGGCATAACGTGCCGCGTCGGTGATCGGGTTGTGCTTGAGCGCGACCTTGCCGTCGAGGCCGTTGATGAAGTCGAGCATGCGCGCCACCGGGTTGACCCCGGACTCGGGCTCGGAGGAGTGGGCGGACACGCCGGTGACCGTCAGCTTGACGTCCTTGCCTGCGACCTTGGCGGCCACGCTGAAGTCGCCGCCGTGGGCCTTGGCGTATTCGGCGCCGGCCTTCTGCAGGCTGGCCGCCAGTTCGGCGGGCTGGTCGGTCACCAGGGTGGCGACCGAGGCGCCGGGGATCTGGTTGGTGGCCAGGCCGCCGGTCATCGAGACGATCTCCGCGCCTTTGCCCTCGGCGGCACGCCGCGGGAAGCTGGCCATGACGGTGCCGTAGCCTTTCTCGGCGATCACCACCGGGTAGCCGCCATCCAGCGCCAGGTTGTAGTTGGGCGTCGGGTTGCGTTCGAAGTAGTAGGGAATCGCGTCGCCGCTGGTTTCCTCGGTGGTGTCCACCAGCAGCTTGAAGTTGCGCGCCAGGGGCAGCTTCTCTTCCTTGATGATCTTCATGGCGTACAGGGCCACGACTATGCCGTTCTTGTCGTCCTCGGTGCCGCGGCCGTACATGCGGTCGCCGACCAGGGTGACCTTGAACGGGTCGAGCTTGGTGCCGTCCTGCAGCACCCAGTTCTCCGGCGTCACCGGCACCACGTCGGCATGGGCGTGGATGCCCACCACTTCTTTGCCGCTGCCTTCCAGGGAGATCTCGTAGACGCGGTTGTCGATGTTGCGAAAGTTCAGGTCGAAGGCCTGGGCCAGGGCCTTGATCTTGTCGGCGATCTTGAGGAACTCGGGGTTCTCGTGCTGCGGCACGCCATCGACGCGCACGGTGGGGATGGCCACCAGCTCGCGCAGGGTTTCGGTGGCGGCCTTGCCGTACTTCACCCGCGCATAGAGGCCCAGCAGGCGATGGATCTCGTTCTGCTGCTCGGCGGAAAGCGCCTTGTTGTCGAGGAAGGCATTGATGGCCGGGCCGAGGTTGGCTTCTTTGACCACCTCGCTCTTGGCCGCCTCATTTTTGCTCAAGGTGCCGAGGAACTGGCGGAAATCCGTGACCGAGGCATCGGCGAAGCTCTTGAGAATCGCCGCGTTCTGCTGCGGGGTGATGTTGGCGTGGGCGGCGGTGGTGAAGGCTGACAGGCTGGCCAGCACCAGGGTGGCCGCGGCCAGTTGCTTGAGGGAGAAGTCCATTGCGGGAGGCGTTCCTTGCAGATTGTTAGGAAATATCTGACCTCCCAACCTAACACCACAAGGGAAGGGTACGGGAGCCCCCGAAGTGGGATCTGTCGCACAGAAATGCAAAAGCGGCGCAGAAACGAAAAAAAACGGCCCCGGGGCGCCTGGCAGATCGGCTGCTTTTTAGCCGGCACGCAGGGCTCAAACTCGAGGCTTGGCGGCCGTTTTTTTAAGGCCGCGCCCTGGCCGATATTTTCTGCCCCTGTGGGCCTGCGGGGCAGTAGAATCCCGTCGCCCGGTAACGCCTGCGAGGTTGACACGGCAGGCCTCGGCGGCGTTGTTGGCGCTGGCGTCCGGGCAGGTTTCTTGGTGTGGGCAGTGCCGGGTTTCTCCGGTGATTTACACTGAAACCGCATTGGGTCGGGTAAGACAGGCGAGGGCGTATGGCGGTTGAACGACGGGATTTCAGTGGCGGCATGAAGGGCAAGAACCTGCGTTACCTGGAAGAGGCGCGGGTGGCGCCCGCGGCCCATGCGCGGGCGGGCTTCCTGCTGCTCGAGCACTTCTCGTTGCCAGCCTTCACCCAGGCCCTGGATACCGTCGTCACCGCCAACCTGCTGCGTCCCGCCTTGTTCTCCTCAACGACTTTTGGCTTGCAGGACGGCGAGGTCACCAGCGACCTCGGGCTGGTGATCCGCCCCGATGCGCGCCTGACCGCGTCGGCGCTCAAGGACCTCGATCTGCTGGTGATCTGCGGCGGCTATCGCACGGAGCTCAAGGCCGATCCCCGGCTGAGCAGTCTGCTGAAAACCGCCGCCGAGCTGGGCATCACCCTGGCCGGGTTGTGGAACGGGGCCTGGTTCCTCGGCGTCGCGGGGCTGCTCGAAGGCTACCGCTGTGCGATCCACCCGGAGCATCGTCCGGCGCTGGCGGAGATTTCCAAGGTCACCCATGTCACCAGCGAGGCCTTTGTGGTGGACCGCGACCGGCTCACGGCGTCCAGTCCCGCCGGCGCCTTCCATATGGCCCTGGAGTGGATCAAGGGGCTGCACGGCAAGGCGCTGGTCGAGGGCATCGAGGACATCCTGTCGTTCGAGGAATCCCGCTACCGGCGCATCAAGCCGACGATGCATGTGTCGTTGAGCGCGCCCTTGCGCGAGGTGGTCAACCTGATGGACGCCAACCTCGAGGAACCGCTGCAAATGGACCAGCTGGCGGAGTATGCCGGGCGTTCCCGGCGGCAGATCGAGCGCTTGTTCAAGGAGCAGTTGGGCACCACCCCGCAGCGCTACTACCTGGAATTGCGCATCACCGAAGCGCGTCGATTGCTGCAGCACACCGAGCTGTCCCAGGTCGAGGTGCTGGTGGCCTGCGGCTTCGTCTCGCCGAGCCATTTCAGCAAGTGCTACAGCTCGTATTTCGGCTATCGGCCGTCGAAGGAAAAGCGCCTGGTGAAATGATCGAAGACGTCAGTATCTATCAGCTTTCGAGCCACCAATATAAAAGTGTTTCATCCTCGTCATCATCCAGGTTTTTATAGATGTTGGCGTAGTACCACTGAATCCCTGCTCTATCTTGGAACTTGTTAAAGAAGTCGTTGATCTTCTCCAGCACATTGCGCGCCGGAACCGCGAATGACAGGTTTCCCTCAAATACACCGTCCAGGGTTCCACCCAGCTCACAAGCTACACCGTTTTCCAGCCAGGCTATTTCTTCTTGAGGAATAGAGTCTGCATAGATCTGGATGCAGAAGTTCCCACCTCGTTTCAGGACGACGGCAGGTGCTTCTCTGTCTTTGATTGAAACAATATCTCCTCGTGCCAGGTTCAGCGCGATGCCAGGAGAGGAGAGCAGCTCGTAAATATCCTGATCAATCTTGCGAGCGGGCAGTTCTTCAAAAAACGGGCCGTCATCATCTGTGACATAAACCTGAATCAGAACAGGGATTTCTTTATCGTTCATATGCGGCTCCGTAGCTGTTCCGCTCAATGCACACATCCATGTTGGTAGGCTTCTGGCGCAAGGGTTGCCAGGGTGGCTCTAGGCTCTGTACGAAAAGTGGCTGCGCTCGGCCATGCTGCGTTAAAAACAGGCTCGGAATGCTCATTTAGGCCCCTAAACTCCGCTTCCTCGCCTGTTTTTGCCTTGCCTGACCTTCGCTCGCCGACTTTTCGTACAGAGCCTAGGAGCCAATATATTTGTAGTGGAGTTGAATGCGGCCTTCGCTCGCAGATATTTCTGTGTGAAGTATGGCTTCTCCGGGGCTGCCATTTGCAAAGAGAATGCACTCCAGTCCTACGGTTTTGTCATTTGTTTCATACATATCAATGAAAGGTCTTTGGTGTTCTTTGATATCAAAGGCATGCTCTTCTGGAGCAAGGGATAGCTTCGTACCTTGTTCGAAATACTCATCGATAGACTCGTGAATTTCCTCGGCCACGGCGTTGGAAATACCGAATTCAAGCCATAAAGCCTTGGCGTCTCGCAGATTGATAGTGTCTACGAATTTTTGAGTGATGGCATAAGCCTGCTGTTTTGTAGCGGGGGAATTTAAGCCGAGATTATTCATTAGCGATGTGCCCGCGATAGGTCGACTGGCTGAGGATCATCAATTTTTTGAAATCACACTGTTCATGTATTGATTCAAATCGCGCAGGTCCTTAATGCTCCAGGCGTGCGGCGGTATCTTTACGCCATTCTCCCGCAAGGTTCTTGGAATCAGGTCGCCATTTGGGCGAAGTATTATCGATGACACGATAACGCCCGGATAATCGTTGAGCCGTTTCTTGAAAACGGGGGTTGTAAGGTCAGGTGTTGGAGGGTTGCTTTTATTGGCCAGTGGTCCGGTTCCTTTGATATCGGCTCCGTGGCACACGGCACATCGCTGTGTATAGAGATTTTTCCCATTATTGTCGGCGAAGGACAGTGATGTTTGAGTGAGCGACAGAGCGCCTAGCGAAGCGATGAGCAATACCTTTACTTTCATTTTTCATACGTCCTTGTTGTGTCACTCAGATCTGAATCGAGGGCAAACGCTTGTCAGCCTTCCATCCAGACATCTTCGTAGCCTTGGTTATCGATGATGAACTTGGCGCCAGCGGGCAGACAGAGGTAATTCAGCACCTGTGGCAGCATTTCACTGAGATGCTCAGTGTGAACCGCTTGATAAAAATCATCAGCGCTCGAATGTTCTCCGCAGTGAATAAACCAACTGACATTCCCCCCCTCCGGCAGCGAAATGCGTGCGCCATAAATAGGTGACTTGCCCAGCGTGGCAATCGCGATGGCGACCATTTCGTCTGGAGGAAGTACGGGCAGTCCGTATTTTTTACAGATGTCTTTTTGCATATTAAGCAGTGCCTCTAGAAAACCATCTCTTGAAGTTTTTTATCGGGAATGTTTTTGGTTTTCCATTCTGGATAAGCTCAAGCAAAAGATTTGCAGGGTGACGCACCCTGTCATTAATTGAAATTCCCTTGTCAAGCAATTGTGACTCGAGAGACTCAATGTCTTCGACTTCTTGAGGGTCGAGCATATTGCTTTTTTATGCCTGTAAATGACATGGATTTAATCGTTATCGAGAGGCTGCGCTTTTAAACCAAGGCAAAGGTCGTTGTCAAAGACGACTCTTTAGATGGACAGCCTTATTCAGCGCCTGACGGCGGCCAGATTATCGACAGCGCGCGCTGACACCCGGCCCTGTGCTGTCGGTTGGGTTAACGCCCACCACCGCTCACGCCGCCATGGTCGCTGCCATGAAAGGCTTGCGCGTGGCGGCGCGGGCGGCCAGTACCGCCAGCACGGCGGCTACCACCAGCAGTGCCGCGCTCAGTTCGAAGGTCGCCCGATAACCGCTCAGGTCGAAGGCCAGGCCGCCCAACGTGGCGCCCGCGGCAATCGCCAGCTGGACGATCGCCACCATCAATCCGCCGCCGGCTTCCGCATCGTCCGGCAGTGCCCGGGTCAGCCAGGTCCACCAGGCGACCGGAGCGGCGGTCGCCACCAGGCCCCAGAGGCCCAGCAAGACCGTGGTGACCGACACCGAGGCGCCAAACGCCACCAGGGCCATGGCGATCGCCGCCATCATCAGCGGGATGATGATCAGCGTGCGATACAGGGCGCTTTTCAGGAAGGCTTCGATCAGGAAGGTGCCCGCCAGGCCGGCCAGGCCGATCACCAGCAACATCAGCGACAGGGTGGTGACACTGACCTGGGTGACCGTCTCCAGGAAGGGCCGCAGGTAGGTGAACAGCATGAACTGGCCCATGAAAAACAGGCTGACCGCGAGCATGCCCAGGGCCACCGGCATTCTTTTCATCAGGCTGAAGACATTGCCGGTGCCGGCGGCCGGCTGCGCTTTCAGCGATGGCAGGCTGGCCAGCAGCCAGACGGCGGCAAGGGCGGCCACCGGCACCACGCAGAAGAACGCCCCGCGCCAGCCGATCAGGGAACCCAGGAAGCTGCCCAGGGGCGCCGCGATCACGGTCGCCAGGGCGTTGCCGCCATTGACGATGGCCAGGGCGCGCGGCACCTGGTCCTCGGGTACCAGGCGCATGGCCGTGGCCGCCGACAACGACCAGAAACCGCCGATGGCCACGCCGATCAGCGCGCGACCGGCCATGAAGGTCAAGTAGTCCGGGGCGAACGCCACCACGGTTCCGGAGACGATCATCAGCAGGGTCAGGGACAGCAGCAGCCGCTTGCGCTCGACCCGGGCCGCCACCGAGGCGATCGCCAGGCTGGTGAACAGGGCAAACAGCCCGGAGACGGAAATACCCTGGCCGGCTTGCCCCTCGCTGACCTGCAGATCGGCCGCGATCGGGGTCAGCAGGCTGACCGGCATGAACTCGGAGGCCACCAGGGCAAAGGCGGCGAGGGCCATGGCCAGCACGGCGCCCCAGGTGTGTCGGGGGGCGGGCGACTCGGCGTGAGAAGTAGCGGTCATGGCGACAGGTTTCCTGTGTGGCTGGAAGCGTCCGTGCTGACCGCCGGGCGTTGCCGGCTGGGTCTGCGGACGCTTCGATGCATAAATATAGGTGCACGCCGCCGGTGGAAGACCGGGCCGGCGCGTGAATGGCGATCGGGGCCGGCCCGGTGCTGGAGCGGCTCCGGTCGCGGCAGAAGGAAAACGCGACACCGGATTCGGTGCCGCGAAGCGAAGGGTGCCCAAGCCGGGCACCCAACGGACTACCAGAGGTTGTTCTGCATGAGCGGGATCAGGCGCTTACCGCGCTCAGCCCGCCAGGGTGGCGTTGTCGATGACGAAGCGGTACTTGACGTCGCCCTTGAGCATGCGTTCGTAGGACTCATTGATCTGGTCCGCGCGCACCAGCTCGATGTCGGCGACGATGCCGTGCTCGGCACAGAAATCGAGCATCTCCTGGGTCTCGGCAATGCCGCCGATCATCGAGCCGGCGAGGGTCCGGCGCTTCATGATCAGGTTGAACACATTGGGCGAGGCATGCGGAGTCGCCGGGGCGCCCACCAGGGTCATGCCGCCGTCGCGCTTGAGCAGCATCAGGAAGGCGTCGAGATCGTGGGGCGCGGCCACGGTGTTGAGGATCAGGTCGAAGCTCTTGGCGTGGGCGGCCATTTCCTCGGCATTGCGCGACACCACCACTTCGTCGGCGCCCAGCTGGCGAGCGGCCTCGCGCTTGGAGTCGGAGGTGGTGAACGCCACCACATACGCGCCCAGGGCATGGGCCAGCTTGATGCCCATGTGGCCCAGGCCACCGATACCGACCACGCCGACCTTCTTGCCTGGCCCGACCTTCCAGTGGCGCAGCGGCGAATAGGTGGTGATGCCCGCGCACAGCAGCGGCGCGACGGCGGCCAATTGCTCCTCGGGGTGGCGGATGCGCAGCACGTAGCGTTCGTGGACCACGATCTGTTGCGAGTAGCCGCCCAGGGTCCAGCCCGGGGCGTCCGGCGTCGGGAAGTTGTAGGTGCCGATCATGCCGTCGCAGTAGTTCTCCAGGCCGTCCTCGCAGTCGGCGCAGTGCTTGCAGCTGTCGACGATGCAGCCGATGCCCACCAGGTCGCCCGGGCGGAAGCCGTGCACATGGGCGCCGACCGCCGCGACCCGGCCGACGATCTCGTGGCCGGGCACGCAGGGAAACTGCGTGCCATGCCACTCGGCGCGCACCTGGTGCAGGTCCGAGTGGCAGATGCCGCAGAAGGCGATGTCGATCTGCACGTCATGGGCGCCGGGGGCACGACGGGTAATCTGCAGTGGTTCCAGAGGTTGGTTGCCCGCATGGGCGCCATAGGCGTTGACTAACATTGCACACTCCATCCTGCGTTACGTTGGATGGCCATTTTCCCGGGCAGGTGCAGGCGGCCAGTAGTGCATTTCGCTGGAATTCTTGCCTGATTCTCTGGACTTTGGTTTTTTCGGTAGGAGCGGCACCGGGGCCGGGTTAACGTCTGGCAAGGAGGGTCCATACCGACATGACACGCCCACACGACACCCGCGCCCAGGCGCCCCAGGAAACCCTCGCGCGCCTCATTGGCGCCTGGATCAAACACTCGGGAGACTGCTCGACAGCGATCCCCGGTCTTGGCTTCTTTCGCCGCGAGATCCCTTCGCCGCCCTCCGTGTGCATGGTCGAGCCGAGCATCATCCTCGTCGCTCAGGGGGCGAAACAGCTGTGGGTCGGCGGCGAAGCCTACCCGTACGACCCCTCGCGCTTTCTCGTGACCTCACTGGACCTGCCGGCCAATTCCGAGGTGACGGCGGCCAGCCTGGAACAACCCTGCCTGGGGCTGGGCTTCAAGCTCGATCCACGGATGCTGGCGGAGCTGGCCGCCCAGGGCGGGCTGCTGCAACCTCGCGATCGAGGCACAGGCAAGGGCGTGGGCATCGGCACCGCGACGCCGGCCATGCTGACCTCGTTCGTGCGCCTGCTGGAGTTGCTGGACGAGCCCGAAGCCATCCCGGTGCTGGCGCCGCTGATCCAGCGCGAGATCCACTACCGCTTGCTGCTGAGCGACCAGTCGGCGCGGCTGCGGCAGATCGCCTCCGTCGACGGCCAGGGCCACCGCATCGCCAGGGCCATCGATTGGCTGAAACTGAATTACACCGCGCAACTGCGGGTCGATGAACTCGCCGCCCGGGTGCAGATGAGCACGCCGACCTTTCACCACCACTTCCGCCAACTCACCGCCATGAGCCCGTTGCAATACCAGAAATGGCTACGCCTGACCGAAGCCAGGCGCCTGATGATGAACGAACAGCTGGACGTCTCCAGCGCCGCCTTCAAGGTCGGCTATGAAAGCCCGTCGCAGTTCAGTCGGGAGTA